>JAJBTC010000003.1 GCA_020861095.1 Bacteroides sp. | reverse complement strand
ATTTAAAATGAATAGTTTATATTTGTAAATCATAAGTCCCGGACACATCGTTCAAAAGTAAGCGGTTTACAGAAAGACAGCCTCATTTTAAGGGCAAGTCCGGATGACAATCGGCGCATTGTCATCCGGACCGGAAAAAAATGAGGGAAAATATACCCATATACACGTAAAAAGGTTCTTCTTTACTTTAGTTGAAAGAAATAAATGGTGGGCTATTGTCTATATGATCTACTAAACGTCCTCAAGGGACGACCAATTCCAGGCCAGGGCAAGGTTTTACGTCTACTTCTTTTTTCTCTTAAAAAACATAAAGATAAGATTTATATCAAAAGGCAAAGATAGGATGGCAAGTGCGGTGAAACCGTAGCGGTAGCGAAGGCGAAACAAACGCCACCCTGGGCTGAGAACCCCACCTGAAAGTAAGTGCCGCAGGTACGATCGAAAGAAAATAATGCGGAGAAATTTCGATCGTACCTACGGCACTCCTTGTTTTTAATCTGTTTATACCCAGGGTGGCGGCTCGCTCCGGTTCCCTGCGCTTCACCTTACCCCTGGGCTGGAACCGGACGTGCCTACAGCACTTTTCCTACTGCCTGATGGGCTTCGTCGATCTGCGATTCAGAAGTTATCTATAAAATACAGGGTTATTTATTTCAACCAAAGTGGAGAAGAACAGGTAAAAAGAGGATATGTGGGCATACTGTACCTACCCGGAATTACGTTGCCTATCCACTTTGTATGGCTGCAAGATCTACAGGCACAGTCGGGTAACAGACATACCGGTGTATATTTCCCGTTTCTTCGGTTCCGGAACCTGTTCCAGCCTCTGAAAAACATCTCTTCCATTTTCTTTCATATAAAACCGGAAATCCTTATATTTGCTTATCCATCTGCTTCTACGAAAAATGCTTCTACGGAAAAAGCAAAAGACCGGAAGAAGCAGAGGGCCGAAAACCTACAACAAACCTTTAAAACCAAAACCTTATGTGCAGACCTGTCTTTACCTGCCTGTTTATTCTGTTCTTCATTCGTATGTTTCCTTGTCATGCACGGCAAACGATCCCTTTCAACGATGGATGGCAATTTAAAAAAGGCCCTTTTACCGCCGCCACCTACCCGAATGTGCGGAAGTGGAATACCCCCTGGGAAGAGATCTCCCTGCCTCATACATGGAACGCGCAGGACATGCAGAAACAGGTCAACTCTTTCTACGAAGGAGCGGCCTACTACCGCAAGACATTCCACCTGCCCGATAGCTGGAACGACAAACGGATCTATCTCCGTTTCGAAGGAGTGGGCAGTTGCGCGGAAGTATACGTCAACGGCCAGCTCATCACTACACACAAAGGAGCCTATTCCGCCTTTGCCTGTGAGATAGGTCCGGCACTGAGGCCGGGAGAAGAAAATGAGATCGTGGTCTGTGCCGATAATACCGCCCGCCCGGATGTGATCCCTGTCAACCACAGCCTGTTCGGCATCTACGGAGGCATCTATCGTCCGGTCTGGCTGATTGTAACGGACCCTGTACACATCGCCGTTACAGACCATGCTTCACCGGGTATCTATATCACTCAGAAGAATGTCTCCCCGGCACAGGCAGGCATTGAAGTGCGTGTGAAAGTGGACAACGGCAGCAAGCAGCTTCGCCACATGACCCTGCATCATACAGTGTATACACAGGACGGAACATACGTCATGGAATGCAGACAACCTGTCACACTCCCGCCCTCCGGCATACAGACCGTTCGTAGCCAGTTCACCTTGCAGCACCCCCGGCTCTGGCAAGGGCTGGACGACCCTCATCTGTATAAAGTAACTACCCGGCTGACAGAGGGAGAGCACGTCCTGGATAGTATGGAGCAGCCTTTGGGCGTGCGTTCTTTCCGGATCGTGGCCGGAGAAGGGTTCTACCTGAACGGACAGAAGTACCCGATGTACGGAGTCACCCGCCATCAGGACTGGTGGGAGATCGGCAGTGCCCTCCACCGCGAACACCACGACAGGGACCTGGAGCTGATCCGGGAACTGGGAGCTACCACCATACGCCTGGCACACTATCAGCAATCGGAATATTTCTACTCCCGGTGCGACTCGCTGGGACTGATCGTATGGGCCGAAATCCCTTTTGTGAACCGGGTGACGGGTGAGGAAAGCGAAAACGCGAAAAACCAGTTGCGCGAACTGATCCGCCAGAATTTCAATCACCCCTCTATCTATGTATGGGGGCTGCACAACGAAGTATACCATCCGCACAGCTATACTGCTCAACTTACCCAAGAGCTGCACGACCTGGCCCAAACAGAAGATCCCGACCGCTTCACGGTGGCCGTCAACGGATACGGACACATGGATCATCCGGTCAACGGAAAGGCAGATATACAGGGGATGAACCGCTATTTCGGATGGTACGAGAAAAAAATACAGGACATTCTCCCCTGGATCGAAGATCTGCAAACGCACTATCCCGACCAGCCGTTCATGCTTACCGAATACGGTGCCGATGCCAATATCTACCAACAGACGGAGTACCTGGAAGATGCCCTGAACTGGACACGTCCCTTCTATCCGGAGACGTTTCAGACGAAAACACACGAATTCCAGTGGAAAGTGATCTCTGATCATCCCTATATCATCGCCTCTTACCTGTGGAACACATTCGACTTTGCCGTACCCATGTGGAACCGCGGAGGCATACCCGCCCGCAACATGAAAGGACTGATCACCTTCGACCGCCAGACAAAAAAAGACTCTTTTTACTGGTACAAAGCCAACTGGAGCCGGGAGCCGGTTCTCTACATCACTCAACGTAGAAATACAGAACGGGAAAAACAGAATACCTCTGTCACGGTCTATTCCAATATGGATACTCCTACCCTTACGCTCAACGGAAAAGAACTGAAAACTCCCCGACAAGGCTACACAGAGGTACATTATATCTTTGATGATGTGCAACTGGAATATGGAACAAATATCCTAACCACCCGGGTTGTTGCCGCAGGCAATGAATATGAAGATTGCGTCGAATGGCACTATCATGGAGAAAAACAGAGAAAAGCAGATTTCTACGAGCACAGAGAAGAGCACTCGGGATTCTGATAATAAAGAAAGGATGGTTTACGACTGGTAGTATATAGGATGATATAGAATTACATAAAATGATCCATAAAGTATATACAACTGATAACATTCACCTGTAGAGACGCAAAGAGATTTACGATTTACCGATTGACGATGTACGATTGAAATTACATTTTGTAAATCCCTATACATTACATGTTAGATGCAAACATACGAGAAGCACGGCGTGCGTCTCCGCGGTGCAGGTCCAACAAAAAATGAATTCCGCCTGGTATATGTATTCCCATTCGGTGTGCTGAGACGCACG
>JAJBTC010000192.1 GCA_020861095.1 Bacteroides sp. | reverse complement strand
TTTCCGGAAGCTATGCAAATGACACTCATGTACTCTGATCTCCTCTGAAAACCCGAAGGGTTTACTGTGCATAACCCCCAGTGAAGCGCAGTGAAGGGCCTTGCCCGTAACGAAGCGACTGGGGGTAGTAACGTATACACCTCTCTTCAACCCCGAAGTGGGTTGAATATAGAAATGCCCCTTTCCACATAGTATGACGGGGCTTCCACTTCGTTTTATTCAGGATAGAATCATTCAACCCACTTTGGGGTTGAAGACACAGGACGGACCCATACCCCCAGTCGCTCCGCTATGCTACGCTTCACTGGGGGTTATGCAAATTAAAGCCTTTCAGGCTTTCAGAGGAAATCAGAGTACATAAGTGTCATTTGAGATCCATTTCCACCCCAGTTGCTCCGCTATGCTTCGCTTCACTGGAGGTTATTAGCTTCGCTGACCGTTGGTTGACTTCGTCGACCGCTGGTTCACATGAAAGTCACTTCGGGCTTTCAGAGAGGATTATGCACAGGAAAGCCCTCCGGGCTTTCAGAGTGGATGAGTGACAGTTGGATAGTTCCGTAAATATTAACATAGTTTTCCGGACACTACTGCACGCCGTGCGTCTCCGCGGCATACGTGTGCAGTGCAGGATGTATAAATAGGATCAGGTATTTATATAATATCCACTACTCTCTGATTCAATCTATATCTCAGACAAAAGCCATCGAATTTTTGATATACTCCCGTTGATCTTAGGTCGTTTTATCAGAGGATTGCCTGTATTGGGCCTGTACCGCGGAGACGCACGCCGTGCGTCTCGTATGTTTGCCTATAAAAGGGTACGCATAGGGATTTACAAATATATCCTTTCTGTCATTTCAATCGTACATCGTACATCGGTAAATCGTAAATCTCTTTGCTTCTCTACAGGTGGATGCCACTATTAAGGCTATCTATATTTCAAATCGTACATTTCGTACATTCGTATATAGTAAATCAATCTTTTTTTGTTCTTTTGTCGGTACATAGAAAATGAACCGTGCCCGAATTTATATTGTTATCATACCGGAAATGTGTAGATTTGTTTGTTATACATAGGTTGCGTTCTGCTGGTACCGACACTGGTAGAAAAGCATCCGTCAGATCCAATGGAATCATTTAAAATAGAAAATATGAAGAAAACAATTGTTTGGTTGGTTTGCCTGTTGTGGCTGGGTAACGTAGGGATGTACGCCCAGAACGAGTATTTTTTTGACAAGACCACCTATCCGTATAGTGTAAAAGGAGAACAGACCTTGTACTTAGATAAATACAGTTCTCCCCTGAGTGTGGCCACAGATCGCACTCCCTGTATTATCTTTATGTTCGGAGGAGCCTTTGCACGTGGATCCAGGGATATGGATAAATATATTCCCTATTTCGACTATATGGTGAGACAAGGCTATACGGTGATCTCTATTGACTATCGTCTCGGATTGAAAGGAGTGGAGCAGGACAAAGAACTGAACGAAGAAGGCTTTGTGCGTCGGTTTATTTATTCGGTGGATATGGCCGTGGAAGACCTGTTCGATGCCACTCGGTATGTACTTGATCGTGCGGAAGAATGGAACATCGATCCGAACGCTATTACGATCAACGGTTCCAGTGCCGGGGCGGTGACGGTGTTGCAGGCGGAACATGCCATCTGCAACGGTACACACAATGTATCTGCGAAATTGCCTGCCGGCTTCAACTATGTGGGTGTAGTTGCTTTTGCCGGAGCTATTTTTGTTCCGGATGGCCCACTCACCTGGGCAAAGGCTCCGTGTCCGATCATGATGTTCCACGGAGATGCCGACCTGCAGGTGCCTTACGACAAATTAACCTACGGCAACATGGGATTTTACGGTGCCAAATCTATTTCCGACGGACTGGCAGCCCTCAACTATCCCTATTATTTCTACAAGTTCGATGATTACGGCCATCAGATCGCCAGTGACCCGATCCGGGAGAATAGAGAAGATGTGCTCTGGTTCCTGAATACCCTGGTGAAGGAGAAGAAACCTTATATGATATTCCGTGAACAGAAAGAGATCGGACGTCCCGTAGTACCCAATAAGAATTTTGGGATTCCGGACTATGTGAAAGGGAATTTCGGAATGTAAAAAGAGGTACGATGTACTGAACTGTTGGTTGACTTCGTCGGCCAACGGTTCAGCGAAGTTAATTGCAATGTATGATTTCAAATACAAATGTTCTGACGGGATCATCCACCTGTAGAGACGCACGGCGTGCGTCTCCGCGATGCAGGTCCAATACAGGGAACCGTCAGATAGAATCGATGTATGAGCCCCTGGGTCATATCAAAAGGACGATGTTTTTTATATGAAATCGGTATGTATGTACAGGGTGGTATATGGTACGAAAATGTGTTTACAAGAATACTATATCCTGTGATGCATACGTATACCGCGGAGACGCACGCCGTGCGTCTCTACAGGTGGATGATTACATGAGCCTATTTACCTGATAGTCGATATTTGTACTTTCAATCGTACATCGTAAAACAATCACCCTTTATCATTTACACTTATTTCTTCAGGAAACAAGTCTTCAATACAATACTGCTTCCGTCAATCTTGCAATCCACTTCTTCCGGATCTTCCGTCAGGCGGATGCTTTTCACTTTTGTACCCCGTTTGATTACCATCGAAGAACCCCGGACTTTCAGGTCTTTGATTACCGTTACACTATCGCCATCGGCCAATGGCGCGCCGTTGCTGTCACAGGCCACTTTTTCCTGTGTTTCCGCTTCGCTGCCTTCCAGCCATTCGTGTCCGCAGTCGGGACAAACATTCAGTGTTCCGTCGAAATAAGTATGGTCCATCCGGCAGGCCGGACAATTGGAAATATCACTCATGGTTTGTTTGTAGATAAAGGACAGGAAGTCAGGGGGGAAGACACCTCTCTTTTCATTTCCTGTCGGTTTGTATAAAAAAGGTAAATTTAAAACTCAAGACTTACAATTTAGTTACATATAAATAAGGAACGAGGGTACCTCTGATTGCTGAGATATCCTCGTTCGTTGTATACGGATTTCTGTCCGGATCAATGATCGTGACCGCAACCACAGCCCTTGTCGCCGCAGCCCTTATCGTCGCAACCTTCGTCGCCGCAATCGGTTCCGCAACTGTCGCAACCGCATCCGCAGCCTCCCTGGCCACTCATCATCTGGATCATGCTTTGTACCTCTTCGTTGGTAGCCGGACGGTTTTCCACCACTTCACCTACAAACGTCAGGTCTTCTCCGGCCAGCGGGTGGTTCATATCCATTACTACTACGTCGTCTTTTACCTCTACTACGGTACCGTTGAGGCGGCGTCCTTCCGAGTCCATCAGAGGCACTACGTTGCCCTCGAAGATCTGTGACGTATCGAAACGACCGTCGACCTCGAAGATATGTCTGGGAAGATCAAGTACATGATCATCGTCATAATCACCGTAAGCCCCGGCCGCGGGAATCGTGAATTCGAACTTATCCCCTTTATTCAGGTCTTTTACCTCCGATTCGAAAGCATCTAAGGTAGTACCCAGGCCGGAGATAAACTGGAACGGATGTTCCGGAGTTGCTCTTTCCACTAATTCTCTCTCTCCGTCTTCGGTCGTATACAAATCATACGCAACGGTGATGTACTTGTTTTCTGCTGTTTCCATGCTAAGTTCTATATCTGATTAATAAATCCGGACGCAGAAGCCCTTTTTGTTCTGGCTCCGCCGACCGTGAATTTGCTTTTTCTTTTTTCTACCCGCCAGACCGAAAGGATAGAGGGTTACCTTGTTAGATCATCAATCTTATCCGATCCTTCGCCCCGGAGAGCATAGAAAATGTACGATTTACGATGGAATACCCTGTAGCATCGCGCCATCTGATTTAAATCGTACTTCGTCAATCCCTCCGCTGACCGCCTGGTTAGCTACGCCGATCTTCGATTGACTTCATTGACCGCTTGTTGAGCCGATCGTAAATCTCCGTAACACTGCACCATGTAATCTAAATCGTACTTCGTCAATCGTCCAATCGTCAATCTCCTGGCAAATATACGAATAATTTGTGGTACCGTCCGGTTTCCTGTTTTTAAATTTCAGGGAATGAACCGATTTGATCCTATGTATATAACACCGGAAAGAAAGGTTTGTTTGGTAGTCCCGGGGGGGATAAAGTGACAAAATCCCTTTTTATCCCTTACTTTTCTTACGATTATTCATTTTTACCTGTTTTTTTTCATCAATTCGTTTGGAGATTATAAAAAAGCCTCTACCTTTGCAGCATCATTGGAACAAGTAAAAAAGTTATGTACAAAAATACATCCGTAAACCTGGCAGTCCTGCAGCTGATTCTCGTCGTGGTGGTCCCATCAAGAGCGTGAGAAAGGTTTATGTATGTATACCCGTACAGAAAAGATAGTAATATGGAGCCTTTCTCACCTTGTGAGAGAGGCTCTTTGATTAAATAAAAGAAAGAAAGATGAAACACCAGTTACGCAGCGCGACCAGTACCCAGGGCCGCCGCATGGCAGGAGCCCGCGCCTTGTGGGTGGCCAACGGAATGAAAAAGGAACAGGCGGGTAAGCCGATCATAGCCATTGTCAACTCATTCACGCAGTTTGTGCCGGGACACGTGCACCTGCATGAGGTGGGGCAGATGGTGAAGGCGGAGATCGAAAAGCTGGGATGTTTCGCGGCTGAATTCAATACCATCGCCATCGACGACGGTATTGCCATGGGACACGACGGAATGCTCTATTCCCTGCCTTCCCGCGACATCATTGCCGACAGTGTGGAGTATATGGTAAATGCCCACAAAGCGGATGCCATGGTATGTATCAGCAACTGCGACAAGATCACTCCGGGCATGCTGATGGCCGCTATGCGACTGAATATCCCCACGGTATTTGTTTCCGGTGGTCCGATGGAGGCCGGTGCGTGGAACGGACAACACTTAGATCTGATCGATGCCATGATCAAGTCGGCCGATGACAGTGTCAGCGACGAAGAGGTGGCACAGATCGAAAAGCATGCCTGTCCCACCTGCGGCAGTTGCTCCGGGATGTTTACAGCCAACTCCATGAACTGCCTCAACGAGGCGATCGGTCTGGCATTACCGGGAAATGGTACCATTGTAGCTACCCATGTCAACCGTACCCGTCTGTTTGAAGAGGCGGCGAAACTCATCGTGGAAAATGCCTGGAAGTACTACCGCGACGGTGATGAAAGTGTATTGCCCCGCAGCATCGCTACCCGCGAAGCCTTTCTCAATGCCATGACATTAGATATCGCGATGGGAGGATCTACCAATACGGTGCTGCACCTGTTGGCTGTGGCACAGGAAGCGGAGGTAGCCTTTACGATGGACGATATAGACAGGCTCTCGCGCCGGACACCTTGCCTGTGCAAAGTGGCACCCAATACACAGAAATACCACATCCAGGATGTGAACCGTGCCGGAGGGATCCTGGCGATCCTGGACCAACTGGCGGAGGGCGGACTGATCGATACGTCGGTAGCCCGGGTAGACGGTGCTACGCTGGCGGAGGTATTGGACAGATATGCCATTACCCGCCCGGATGTATGCGAAGAGGCTAAGTCGAAATACAAAAGTGCCCCGGCAGGTCGTTTCAACTTGGTGATGGGCTCCCAGGAGACCTATTACCCCGATCTGGATACGGACCGTGCCGAAGGGTGTATACGCGATGTGGAACACGCGTATAGCAAAGACGGCGGACTGGCCGTACTGAAAGGAAATATCGCGCAGGACGGCTGTGTGGTGAAGACGGCGGGGGTAGACGAAAGCATCTGGAAGTTTACCGGCCCTGCTAAAGTATTTGATTCTCAGGAGGCTGCCTGCGAGGCGATCCTCGCGGGGAAAGTGGTCAGCGGCGATGTCGTGGTGATCATTCACGAAGGCCCCAAAGGCGGACCGGGTATGCAGGAAATGCTGTATCCGACCTCTTACATCAAATCGCGTCACCTCGGTAAAGAGTGCGCGCTGGTGACCGACGGACGTTTCAGTGGCGGGACCTCCGGCCTGAGCATCGGCCATGTATCGCCCGAAGCGGCTGCCGGTGGGAATATCGGCAAATTGCGCGACGGAGATATCATTGAGATCAATATACCGGAACGCATCATTCGGGTGCAGCTGACCGATGAAGAACTGGCTGCCCGTCCGATGACCCCCGTGACCCGCGACCGGAACGTGTCTAAGAGTCTGCGTGCCTATGCAAGCATGGTGAGCTCGGCGGATAAAGGAGCGGTACGGATCATTTAAGTGGTAAGTGATAAGTTTTAAGTTATAAGTTTTAAATGATACAATGCCTCACTATACTTAACTTACAACTTAAAACTCAACACTTACAACTCAACACTTACAACTTACAACTCAAAACTTACAAATAAATATGGAAAAAGAACTCATTACCGGTTCGGAAGCATTGATCCGCTCCCTCAAGCAAGAAGGGGTGAAGACGATTTTCGGCTATCCGGGGGGCGCTATAATGCCCGTTTACGATTGTCTCTACGACCATCAGGAGGATGTACGCCATGTGCTTGTTCGGCACGAACAGGGAGCGACACATGCCGCGCAGGGATATGCCCGGGTCTCCGGTGAAGTAGGGGTCTGCATCGTGACGAGTGGTCCCGGAGCCACCAATGCGATCACGGGGATCGGTGATGCCATGATAGACAGTACCCCTCTGGTGGTGATTGCCGGACAGGTGGTAGCCGGACTGTTGGGTACGGATGCTTTTCAGGAAATCGACCTGGTGAGTGTGACGCAGCCGATCACGAAATGGAGCTACCAGATCCGTCGCCCCGAAGACATTGCCTGGGCAGTGGCGCGCGCTTTCTATATTGCCCGCAGCGGCAGGCCGGGACCGGTGGTATTAGACTTTGCCAAGAACGCGCAGGTGGCTAAGGTAGCCTACGAACCGTATGTGATTGATTACATACGTAGCTACGTGCCTGCTCCGGATCCGGATCCGGTGGCTGTGGAAGAGGCCGCGCGTCTGATCAACGAATCGAAGAAACCTTTCGCCCTGGTGGGGCAGGGGGTAGAGCTGGGAAATGCCCGGGAGGAGTTGCTGGCATTTCTGAAAAAGGCGGATATCCCTGCCGGATGTACCCTGCTCGGACTGTCGGCTCTGCCTACGGAACACCCGCTGAACAAAGGAATGCTGGGAATGCATGGTAACCTGGCTCCGAACATGAAGACCAACGAGTGTGATGTACTGATCGCTATCGGGATGCGTTTCGACGACCGGGTGACGGGTGACCTGAATACATATGCCAGACAGGCGAAGGTGATCCATTTCGATATCGATCCGGCGGAGATAGACAAGAACGCAAAGGCTACTGTAGCGGTGTTGGGAGACTGTAAAGAGACCCTGGCAGCGGTAACGGAAAAACTGGTTCAGAACCGACACGATGAGTGGATCGACTCTTTCGCCGACTATGAGATGAAAGAATACGATGCGGTGATCGGGAATGAGGTGCATCCCAAAGAAGGACCCATTACCATGGGGGAAGTGGTGAATTTAGTGACAGAGGCTACGGAGAATAAAGCGGTATTGGTGACCGATGTGGGACAGAACCAGATGATGGCTGCCCGCTATTTCGGGTTTACCCTGGATCGGAGCATGGTGACTTCGGGCGGACTGGGTACTATGGGCTTCGGCCTTCCGGCCGCGATAGGAGCGGCTTTCGGCGCGCCGGGACGTACGGTATGTCTTTTCTGTGGCGACGGAGGGTTGCAGATGACCCTGCAGGAGTTAGGGACCATTATGGAGACCGGCATCGCGGTGAAGATCATCCTGCTCAACAACAGCTTCCTGGGCATGGTGCGCCAGTGGCAGGAACTCTTCTTTCAGGAGAGATACTCTTCTACACCGATGACTAACCCCGACTTTGTGAAGATCGCTTCGGCCTATCACATACCGGGCAGAAGTGTCTGTGTGCGGGAAGAACTGCCCCAGGCGATCGAAGAGATGCTGGCAGCACCGGGATCGTTCCTGCTGGAGGTAGGGGTGATTGAGAAAGGGATGGTGTATCCGATGGTACCTGCCGGAGATACGGTAACGAATGTGTTACTGGGAACCTGAGGATTTACGGATTTACGGATTTACGATTTACGATTGATAATACAAAACATGTGATAATACAGAACATGGATCAGACATTATATACGCTCAATGTCTACTCGGAGAATTTTGCCGGTCTGCTGAACCAGATCACTACCATATTCACGCGCAGACAGTTGAACATTGAAAGCCTCAATGTATCTGCCTCTTCGATCAAGGGGATACACAAATATACCATTACTACGGTGACGGACGAGGACACCATACAGAAGGTGACCAAACAGATCGAGAAACGGATCGATGTGGTACAGGCCAATTATTTCTTAGACGATGAGATCTATTACCGGGAGATCGCCCTGTACAAAATACCAACGAAAGAACTGTTGGATACGAACCGGATCGAGTCGATCATCAGCCGGCACAATGCCCGCCTGATCGAAGTGAACCCCACCTTCACGGTGTTGCAGAAGTCGGGTACTACGGAAGAGACACAGGAGCTGTACGATGAACTGAAACAGATCGGTATCCTGCAGTTCGTACGTTCGGGACGTATTGCTATTACGAAAAGCTGTATCGAGACGCTGAATGAGTATCTGGCGGAGCGTGAGGCGAAGTATGGCAGACCTGCTGAAAACGAGTAGTTTATGCGTACGACGGACGAAAAAACAGGAACTTACTCCTTTGTGGCGGAACCGTTCCGTGTGGATGTCAACGGGCGGGTGACGCTCGGGGCATTGGGCAATCACCTGCTCAACTGTGCCGGATTTCATGCTGGTGACCGGGGGTTCGGTATTGCCACGATGAACGAGGAGAATTATACCTGGGTACTGTCCCGGCTAGCCGTTGAGCTGGATGAATATCCCCTGCAATACGAAGACTTCTCTATCCGGACCTGGGTAGAGAATGTATACCGGCTTTTTACGGACCGTAACTTCGCTATCCTCAACAAGGAGGGGAAACCGATCGGATATGCGCGTTCCGTATGGGCGATCATCGATCTGAATACCCGCAGACCAATCGATCTGCTGGCACTGCACGATGGGAACATCGCCGGATATATCTGCGAGGAGCCTTGTCCGATAGAGAAGCCCTCCCGCATCAGGGTAGAAGCTACGGAGCCGGTAGCGGATCATACGGCCAGGTACAGTGATATCGATATCAACGGACATGTCAACAGCATCCGGTACATCGAGCATATCTTAGACCTGTTCCCCATGGAACTGTACCAAGAAAAGCGGGTACGACGTTTTGAAATGGCTTATGTGGCCGAGAGTTACTACGGAGAGAAACTGATGTTTTTCCGGGACGATGCGGGCGACAATGAATATCACGTAGAGGTTCGTAAAGAGACCGGAGAGGTGGTCTGTCGTTCGAAAGTCCTTTTTGTCTGATACGAGAAAAGAGAATATGGATTTAATAATAACCTGTGGCGGTTGGCGCCACACAAACAAAAAAGTTAATTAGAAATGGCACAAATGAATTTTGGCGGTGTTGTGGAAAATGTAGTGACCCGCGAAGAATTTCCCTTAGAGAAAGCACGTGAAGTATTGAAAGACGAAGTGATCGCTGTGATCGGGTACGGTGTACAGGGGCCGGGGCAGTCGCTCAACCTGCGTGACAATGGCTTCAACGTGATCATCGGACAGCGTAAAGGCGGTAAGACCTGGGAAAAAGCGGTTGCCGACGGATGGGTGCCGGGTGAGACCCTGTTCGATATCGAAGAGGCTTGTCAGCGCGGAACCATTATCCAATATCTTCTTTCGGATGCTGCTCAGATCGAGGTGTGGCCTACTGTAAAGAAACACCTGACTGCGGGTAAGGCGTTGTATTTCTCTCACGGATTCGGTATCACTTACAAAGAACGTACAGGTATTGTTCCTCCGGCGGATGTGGATGTGATCTTAGTAGCCCCGAAAGGATCCGGTACTTCGTTACGTACAATGTTCCTCGAAGGTCGTGGATTGAACTCTTCGTATGCTATCTTCCAGGATGCTACCGGTCGGGCATGGGAACGTATGGTAGCACTGGGTATCGGTGTAGGTTCGGGTTATCTGTTCGAAACGACTTTCGAAAGAGAAGTCTATTCGGACCTGACCGGCGAACGCGGTACGCTGATGGGTGCTATCCAGGGAATCCTGCTGGCACAGTACGAAGTATTGCGTGAGAATGGTCATACACCTTCGGAGGCGTTCAACGAAACCGTGGAAGAACTCACTCAGTCGCTGATGCCGTTGTTTGCCAAGAACGGTATGGACTGGATGTATGCCAACTGTTCCACTACCGCTCAGCGAGGTGCGCTGGACTGGATGGGACCTTTCCACGATGCCACTAAACCTGTATTCGAGAAACTATACGCGGAAGTGAAATGTGGCAATGAAGCACAGCGTTCTATCGATACCAACTCCAAACCCGACTATCGCGAAGGCCTGGAAGCGGAACTGAAAGAACTCCGCGAAAGCGAAATGTGGCAGGCGGGTGCGACCGTACGTACACTGCGTCCGGAAAACAACTGATCAGATACAAAGAGAAAAAGAGGCCTGTTTAAGTAACGGTCAGGATTTCTGTTTTTTATGGAATTCCAGGCTATGGCTTCTTAATGCAGATCCTTTCTTCTGATCCCCGAAAATAAAAAACTCTCTGCTGAAGGTTTCCGGACAGGATATCGGACAGGCAGAGAGTTTTTTTTCAGGAGGGTATGCAGTAATTGGAAGATAGATGGATTTACTTTATGTAGATGCAGGTGAAAAGCATCTGCGAGAGAATCATAGAGAGAATTTATAAAAAAGAGGCGGCCGTGAGGTTGCCTCTTTTCGATTTCAGTCTTTCGGTGAATCTTCTTCCGGTAAATCTTCTTCCCGGCAGACGGAGGCCTCCCGGATGCTTCCGTGTTTGCCTATATGCTTTCATAGTTCCCGGTAGAAAGAGTGGCGGCCCAGTGTATGTGCATCTCCCAGCAAGACTAACTTCATCCGGGCGCGGGTGATGGCTACATTCATCCGGCGGATGTCGGAGAGGAAGCCGATCTGTCCTTCTGCATTGGAACGTACGAGGCTGATAAAGAGCACATCCCTTTCCTGCCCCTGAAAGCCGTCGACCGTATGAATGGTGACGAGTTTGCGAAAGGGACGGAAAAAATGGCTTTTCCGGAACCGGCTTCTCAGGTAGTGTACCTGTGCCCGGTACGGGGAGATCAGCCCGAAGTCGATCTGTTCTTCCACTATGCGATTCTCTCCGATCCGTCGGATGTACGTTTCTACCTCCCGGAGAAGCAGGTCGGCCTCCGCCGTATTGATGCGTCCGAAGTGTTCTCCACTCACTCTTTCCCGTAGCTCTACCGAAGAGGTGTCTATCCATACCAGGGGAGTATCGTAGTCTAATATGCTGCGGAACCGTATTTCCGGAGCGGCCTGTAGTTTCCCTTCGTAGAAATAGTCGGACGGGAATCGCATAATGTCTTCGTGCATCCGGTACTGGATCGTGAGCAAAGAAACAGTAGAAGGTTTTCGGGCAACGACTTTTTCCAACAGTGTAGTGCCCAATCCCTGCCGGGCGGCTTCTATGCATTTGACAGTAGGAGGAAGTTGGCAATGATCTCCGGCGAAGATGACTCTGTCTGCTTTCCGGATGGCTATCCAGCAGGCGGCTTCCAGCGCCTGGGCGGCCTCGTCGATAAACAGGGTGGAGAAATGTCGGTTGAAGAGCAGGCGGTGGTTGCTGCCTGTCAGTGTACAGGCGATGACACGGCTTTGGGTAAACAGATCTTCATGGATCCGGAATTCTATCTCCGTGGCTCTGTCGCGTAGCTGATGGAGGCGGTTGCGGGCAGATTCGCGGTTTTTTCCATCCTGCCTGCGCAGTTGTTCCTGTATTTCCCGGATCGATTTCCGGATGCTCCATAGTTCGTTGTAAGAAGGGTGATTTTCAAACAGCCGCTCGTAGGTGAAAGAGAGCATTTTGTCATTTACCCGGGACGGGTTGCCGATGCGCAGAACCGGTATACCACGGTCGGTCAGTTTCTCGGATATCCAGTCTACCGCTGTATTGCTCTGTGCGCAAACCAGTATCTGATTTTCCCGGTGCAGGGTCTCGTAGATAGCTTCTACCAACGTGGTTGTTTTTCCTGTACCCGGAGGTCCGTGTACCACAGCTACATCTCTGGCACAGAGGACCCGGTTGACGGCATTTTCCTGAGAAGGGTTGAGCCAGGGGAAACGTACGGGGTAGAGTTCGCGCTGTGCCGGAGCGGCATGTCCGGATAGTATTTCCCGTAGTTCGGCCAGTCTGTTGCCGTTGGCTTTCTGTACATCACTCAATGCCTGGAAAAGTGCCCGGTAAGTAGTCTCATCGAAATAGAGCTGGACCCCTAAGGATGGCATGGTGGCTAATTGGTCACGTGCAGCGGTATGGGGAAGGATCACCACCATCCTGCCTTCCTGGACATAACTTACCTGTGCGGTGAAGTTGAGGTAGGTGATATCTCCGGTGGCACTTTGAGTAAAGAAACAGACCGGACGGCCAGGCTCGAAAGAGTGTTCTGTCTCTTTTTCTTCCCGGCGGGTGATCTCTACGGTCAGCTGATTGAGCGAATTGTAGTAGTCACGCTGTACAGTAACCGGGAACCAGCAAAGTCCCTGATCTACTTTGCGGGCGATGCCTACCGTTTTTGTCTGCCGGCGAAATTCTTCTTTTTCATATTCATACTCCAGGCGCAGGAGCGACTCTTGTCGGGACAGGTCGGCAAGAGAAGTACGGAGGTTTAGTGGTTTATGCACAGAATCATAGAGTTGAGTGATGTGGCAAAGATAATGATTTGTGCGTCCGATTGTGTATATTTGAAACGGTTATTAAACATATTTGCAGAGACCTTCGTTATAAGAAAACCAAAACCGGAAAAGAACGTATGTGTAACGTATTATTTTTGAATAACACAGGGAAGTGGAGATCATTCCCCTGGATGTGCCTGATTGTCATCTTGCTGAATAGTTGCAGTACAGTGGCTATTACCGGACGTAAACAACTGATGCTGGTATCCGACGCGGAAGTGCTGAGCCTCAGTAATCAGAGTTTCAGTGAGTATATGAAAACCGCCAAACCTTCGACAGATGCCCGGAATACAGCTATGGTAGAACGGGTGGGACGCAGGATTGCCGACGCTGTAGAGACCTACCTGAGAGAGCATGGCCGGGCTGCTGATGTGGCTCAGTTCTCCTGGGAATTCCATCTGGTACAAGATCCTACTCCCAATGCGTTCTGTATGCCCGGAGGGAAAATCGTAGTCAATGAAGGGATCTTGCCTTATACACAGAATGAAGATGGACTGGCTATCGTGCTGGGACATGAAGTAGCCCATGCGGTGGCCAAGCATTCTGCCGAGCGAATCAGTCAGCAACTGCTTCTCAGTTATGGAGGAGGAGTGCTGGGCGCTGCGCTTCATACCAAATCATCTGTGACTCAGAATCTGGCACAAGAGGTATACGGACTGGGCGCGCAATACGGTGTGATGTTGCCTTATTCCCGTTCCAACGAAAGTGAAGCCGATCGCCTGGGACTGATATTTGCCGCTATGGCCGGGTATAATCCGCAGGCAGCTGTTGCTTTCTGGCAGCGCATGGCTCAGAACTCACAGAAGGTGCCGGAGTTTACCAGTACTCACCCTTCTGACGCCACCCGTATCAGCCATATCGAAAAACTGTTGCCGGAAGCGATGAAATATTACAAACCCAGATGAACATAGCCGTCAGGGGAAGAGATCAGCAGTTTCCGATGAGTAGGCGAACTGTTGTATCAGATGTGGTCAAGAGAGAATACGGAGTAAAAGATTTATAATAAGATCAGGTATTCATTCCTGTTTTTGTGTACATTTGTCCGTTACTCACAAACGCGGATCTATGGACCTACATGCTTTTCATCTTTTTCTTATCGCGATGAGCCTGTTGGCGGCAGTTGTATGTGTCGCTCTCTATTTTGTCAAAGCCGGTTATGGTATGTTTCGTACCCGTTCGTGGGGATGGTCCATTCCTAATAAACTGGCCTGGTTTCTGATGGAAGTGCCTGTATTCCTGGTGTATGGCTTTTTGTGGTACACCTCAGCCCGCAGGGATCAGCCGGTAGAGATCGTTTTTCTTCTTCTTTTTCAGTTGCACTACCTGCAACGTGCCTTCATCTTTCCGCTTTTACTGAAAGGAAAAAGCCGGATGCCGGTAGCCATAATGTGCATGGGCATTGTATTCAATCTGCTGAATGGATACATGCAGGGATACTGGTTGTTCCATCTGGCTCCTGCGGATTACTATACAACAGAATGGCTCTATAGCTTTCCTTTCCTGACAGGTCTCGTACTTTTCTTTGTAGGGATGGGCATCAACTGGCACTCGGATCATGTGATCCGCCACCTGCGGAAACCGGGAGATACACGGCACTATCTGCCTCAGAAAGGGATGTATCGTTATGTGACATCGGCCAACTATTTCGGTGAGATCATAGAGTGGGCCGGTTTTGCTTTGCTCACCTGTTCGTGGGCCGGAGTCGTATTTCTCTGGTGGTCCGTAGCCAATCTGGTCCCTCGTGCGAATGCCATCTGGCACCGTTACAGGGAAGAGTTTGGAGCGGAGATGGGAAACCGGAAGAGAGTGTTCCCTTTTATCTATTGATTGTTTTGTCTTTATGTAGCGTGTAGCGTTTTCCTGCTGTGAGCCATATATATGGTGTTGAAATGTCACAGGGTTTGAAAGATCTGCAGTAGCAGTTGATAAAGAATAGAAAAGTAAGATGAAAAGAAAGATCGCAGTGGTGACCGGTGCCACGGGAGGGATAGGAATGGAGATTACCCGTGCTTTGCTGAAAGAGGAATTCAGGGTGATTATGGCTTGCCGGAATAGAGAGAAAGCAGAGCAGAAACGTAAGGAGTTGCTCCGGGGATCGGATCTCCCGGAAGAGCGGATAGAAGTGATGCACCTGGATCTTTTTTCTCTGTCCGGAGTCGCCGCTTTTGCGGATCGGCTTTTGCAGCGGGAAGAAAAATTAGATGTATTGATGAACAACGCCGGAACCATCTCTACCTGCTACTCACAGACACAGGAAGGGCTGGAGCATACTGTTGGAGTAAATTACGTGGCTCCTTATCTGCTTACCCGTAAACTGCTGCCCCTGATGGCCCCTGGTAGCCGCATAGTGAATATGATATCGTGTACCTATGTGATCGGGAAACTGACTTTCCCGGACTTTTTTACCCGGGGAAGACGGGGTATGTTCCGGAGGTTACTTGTTTACAGCAACACGAAGTTAGCCCTTCTTTTATTTACCCTTTCTTTGTCGGACAAGCTGCGCGAACGGAATGTTTCGGTGAATGCCGTGGATCCGGGAATTGTTTCTACCGATATGATCACCATGCAGAAGTGGTTCGATCCTTTAGCGGATATTTTCTTCCGGCCTTTGATCCGTACTCCTTATCAGGGGGCTGCTACAGCGATTGATGTCTTATTGAATGAGCAGTGGAAAGATACTACCGGAACTCTTTTTGTTTCTGATAAACCCGGAAAGTTATCCGGGAATTATTTGCGGCATGCCCGGATACAGGAGTTGTGGGAAAAGACGGAAGAGATTGTGAAAGAGTGGTTGTAGTTTCCGGGGGTTGGTTTCCTCTCTTATAAGTAGTCACGGAATCTCAGAAATGATAAAAAGCGATGAAATAACCTGCTACGGTATGTGTGGAGAAAGTAAATATACACTGTTCGTATCTGGTTCCGGAAGTGATAGTGAACTGTATGTGAAGCATGGAAAAGCAGGTGTGCCCTTTTCAGAATAGGGCAGAAACGTGATGGTATCAGGAAAAGATGATCTGACAAAAAGTCAACGAATAAGATTCAGACAGAAGCATTTATATGCGTCACCTATGAGATTTCTGATGATGGATATATCGTTTGATTTTATCCGCATTACTGATCTGTATTCTGAAATCTGGACAAAAGACTTTGGGGTACAGGTCACAATCGATTTTACTTTCTTAGAGTCTAATCTTTTTCAATCTGTTTCAATGAATAAATCATTCTCTAAGTGCTGTAAGCACGTTCGGTTCTGGCCCAGGGTCAGGAGGACGAAACACAGTACAGTCCGACGATGCCCTGGGGTGCGAACCCCACAGGAAAATGAGTGCTGCAAGTACACGACCGAAAGAAAATGATATCACTTACATTTCGGTCGTACTTGCAGCATTCCTTGTGTTTCATCGTTTTATATACCCAGGGTAGCGGTTTGCTCCGGTCTCCTTACGCTTCCCCTACATCCTCTGATCAGATAGAAAGTGCGCGCAATACATTCACCAGTTCTGCCTTGATCGGTTTATCGTTCTTGATCGCCTTGGAGAAAGGCACATATACGATCTCATCGTGTACAATCCCTATCATTACATTTCTCTGGTCGTCCAGAAGGGCTTCTATAGCGGCAGCGCCTAAGCGGCTGGCCAGAATGCGGTCTTGCGCGCTGGGACTTCCTCCACGTTGCAGGTGTCCCAGAATAGTGACGCGTACATCGTAATCCAGATATTTATTCTTCACACGTTCCGCATAGTGCATGGCTCCTCCGGTGAGTTCACTTTCGGCAACCAGCACGATACTGCTGTTCTTGGATTTACGGTAACCGTTCTTTATAAACTCTTCCAGTTGGTCCACTTCCGTGTTGAACTCCGGAATAATGGCTGCTTCCGCACCCGAAGCAATGGCACCGTTCAGTGCCAGAAAACCGGCATCACGTCCCATGACTTCCACAAAGAACAGACGTTCATGAGAAGTCGCTGTATCGCGGATCTTGTCCACAGCATCCAGAATGGTATTTAACGCGGTATCGTAGCCAATGGTGCTATCGGTCCCGTACAGATCGTTGTCGATGGTTCCCGGCAGTCCTACGCAAGGGATATTGAATTCCTGTGCGAAGATGCGGGCACCCGTCAGTGAACCGTCTCCTCCGATAACTACCAACGCGTCTATTCCTTCGCGCTGCATGGTCTCATAAGCTATGGCCCGGCCTTCGGGAGTGCGGAACTCCTTACAGCGCGCGGTTTTCAGAATGGTGCCACCCAACTGTATGATGTTACTTACATTCTGACTTTTAAATTCGGCGATTTCACCGGTGATCAGTCCTTTGTATCCTCTATAGATCCCTTTTACCTGTAGTCCGTGAAAAATAGCGGTTCGTGTTACTGCGCGGATAGCCGCGTTCATTCCCGGAGCATCTCCTCCGGAGGTTAAAATGCCTATACATTTTATTGTTGCCATAACAAATCTTGTTTTTAATCGAAGTTACAAATATAGCAAAAAGCAACTTGCTCTTGGTGTTTATATACAAATATATACCTGTAAAGGTTTAATTTCTGACAATTTGTTGGGTGTGCACCTGCACGTAACGGAATACTTCTTCCATCAACCAGGTAGGGGTGGAGGTGGCTCCGCAAATGCCGACAGAGCGT
This sequence comes from Bacteroides sp., assembly GCA_020861095.1. GTDB lineage: Bacteria > Bacteroidota > Bacteroidia > Bacteroidales > Bacteroidaceae > Bacteroides. The sequence goes on along the minus strand of JAJBTC010000192.1, from coordinate 6,672 downwards.
GCAGCTTTCAATTCTTCCGGGTCTATGTCCTCCGCGTTCTCTACCAGGCGGGAATTGGCATTTACCTTGAGGCATTCACTGAAAAGCATTTTCCCGTTGGAGCTTTTTTTTCCGCTGACGAAAAAGATCAGTTCGTGAGAGGCTGCGAATGCACGTATGTTAGGTATGCGGTTGGCCACCTGCCGGCAGATCGTATCGTAATACCTGAAGGTTACCTCCGGAGAGATATTTTCTTCGATGTAACGGACGATCTGTCCGAACTCATCGAGTGACATGGTAGTCTGGGAGTAGAGCCGGATGTGTTGGGAGAGATCCAACCTCCGGGCTTCTTCCAGGCTTTCTATAACGACAGCTTCTCCTGCGGTTTGTCCCACCAGACCCAACACTTCCGCATGACCGTTCTTACCATATATGACGACTTGTGTATTCTTTTCTTTTTTCTGAAATTCCGTCCGGATCCTTTTTTGCAGTTGAAGCACTACCGGACAGGTAGCATCTATGATCCGGATGTGGTTGCGGCGTGCCGTTTCATAGACTTCAGGAGGCTCACCGTGTGCCCGGAGCAATACTTTGGCACGGCGCAGCCGTGCGAACTCTTCGTGATTGATGGTGATCAGTCCCAGCTTTTTCAGTCGTTCTACTTCCCGGCTGTTGTGCACAATATCCCCCAGGCAATACAAGGTCTCTCCCTGTGCCAGTTCCTCTTCGGCTTTCCGGATAGCGGTCACTACTCCGAAGCAAAATCCTGATCCTGAATCAATCTTTATATCTTTCATTCCCTTTCCCAAAGAACGGCAAAACAGGCTTTTTGTTGTTAGGGTTTTGTAATGTGCGGATTAAGAATTTCCTGCTGTCACCCTTTCAAACTGTTCCAACAGCCATTTCTTCTGTTCGGCAATGGTCAGGTGACTGTTATCCAACAACAGCGCGTCCCCGGCCCGGCGCAAAGGGCTTACCTCCCGGTTCTGATCGATGAAATCGCGCTCTTTTACATTCGCAAGTATGTTTTCGTAATCGGCCGGTATGCCTTTTTCCTCCAGCTCTTTGTAACGCCTTTTGGCACGGATATCGGGTGAGGCAGTCACAAAGACCTTGAGCTCTGCATCCGGGAATACCACGGTGCCGATGTCACGACCGTCCATCACGATCTTTTTGTTCCGGCCCATTTCCTGTTGCTGCGCGACCAGAGCGGTACGCACAAAATCCAGGGTAGCGATGGGGCTGACGTGTGAGGCGACCTCCATGGAGCGTATCTTATTCTCTACATTCTTTCCGTTCAGATAGGTCTCCGGGCGGCCGGTTTCCGGATTCAGCCGGAAAGAGATCCGGATATTTTCCATTTCTCTTTTCAACGTATCCGTATCTATCTGTCCGTCATGGAAAAGATCATGTTCCAGAGCAAACAGAGTGACCGCGCGATACATAGCGCCACTATCTATATATATGTATCCGATCTCTTTGGCCAGGTCTTTGGCCATGGTGCTTTTCCCGCAGGAGGAGAAACCGTCAATAGCAATGGTTATATCTTTCATCCGAATCGTATGAATTAGAAAATCTGTTCAAAGATACACTAAATTTAAATTTCTTTTTCTCTGTTATCTTTTATTAAGGAGAATAACACTTTTTTCCATATCTTTCTGTTACGGACAAATGACAATACCCCCGATTCTCTCTTTCCCGGGCTATCTTTTAAAGCAGATATACATAAGAACTTATCTCTCTCTGACACAGGAGCAGGCTCCTGGAGATAGGATGGCATCCATAGCCCGGTACCGCATAAACCGAAGAATTAAAAAAATAAAAATCAAACCCGCTTTGTGAAAAAAAAGCAGACGAAAGAACACATTATCGGAAAATGTGCTATATTTGCCCCAAATGGGAAACACATTAAAAATTAAATATTAATATGGAAGTAAAAAAGTCACCCAAAGCAGACCTTGAAAGCAAGAAATCAACCTGGTTACTTGTTGGTTATGTAGTGGTATTGGTTTTTATGTTCGTCGGGTTCGAATGGACCAAACGCGATATACAAGTCGATACATCACTCGCTATCCAGGAAGTAATATTTGAAGAGGAAATTATTCCTATTACCCAACAGGAAGAAATTGTGGCTCCTCCACCACCGGAAGCCCCTTCCGTGGCTGAAGTACTTACTATTGTAGACGACCAGGCGGATGTGGAAGAAACGGCTGTTGCCACAACAGAGGATACCGGTGAACGTGTGGAAGTGAAATATATACCCGTTGCGGTGGAAGAAGAAGAACCGGACGAACAGGTGATCTTTGACGTGGTAGAAAAGATGCCCGAATTCCCGGGTGGTCAGGCAGCTCTGATGCAGTATCTGAGTAAGAATATCAAGTATCCTACCATTGCGCAGGAAAACGGAACTCAGGGACGTGTTATCGTACAGTTCGTTGTGAATACAGACGGATCTGTCGTAGACGCGCAGGTTGTACGTAGTGTAGACCCTTATCTGGATAAAGAAGCGATCCGTGTGATCAGTACCATGCCTAAATGGCAAGCGGGTATGCAGAGAAATAAGCCGGTACGTGTAAGATATACAGTGCCTGTGATGTTCAGATTACAGTAATACAAATATAAGAAAGAACGGAGGCTGCCATCAAGCAGCCTCTTTTCATAGATAGCTGCTTATTCCAATAGATATGTTTACACCTTCCCAGCTGATTGATCAGATAGACAAACACATTTCCCTTCTTCCATTCGATGAAACTCCCGCCGGATTGTATGATCCGATCCGGTATGTCATGCAGCTTGGCGGAAAGCGTATCCGTCCGCTGCTGATGCTGATGGCATATAATCTCTATCAGGACTCTGTAGAAGAGATCCTGGACCCGGCGATCGGACTGGAAATCTATCATAACTTTACCTTATTGCATGACGACCTTATGGACCGTGCCGGCAAAAGGCGCGGAAAAGATACCGTACATAAAGTTTGGGGAGAAAATACGGCTATCCTTTCCGGAGATGCCATGCTGATCCTGGCCTATCGGTATATTTCCAGGGTTCCCGCGGATCACCTGAAAGACATTCTGGATGTTTTTACCTGCGCGGCTCTGGAAGTTTGTGAAGGTCAGCAGTATGATATGGAATTTGAAAGGCGGCAGGAGGTTTCCGAAGTAGAGTATGAGACTATGATCCGGCTGAAAACGGCTGTTCTGCTGGCGGCGGGACTACGTATAGGTACGCTGTTGGGAGGAGGTTCCCGGAAGGATGCTGATCTGATGTATGATTTTGGTATATATACCGGGATCGGTTTTCAGTTGAAAGACGATCTGTTGGACGTATATGGCAATCCGGAAGTGTTTGGTAAGAATATAGGTGGAGACATTGTATGCAATAAGAAAACATACCTGCTGATCAAGGCCCTGGAAAGGTCCGATTCTTTTCAGAAAGAATCTTTGCAACACTGGATGAACAAAGAATGTGATCCGCACATAAAGATAGAAGCTGTTACGAAGTTATATAATGAATTGCATGTCCGTCAGGTGTGTGAGGAAAGAATGGATGAACTTTATCAGGAAGCTGTTTCCTGTCTGGAGAAAGTAGAGGTGAGTTCGGAAAGAAAGGAGGAACTTCGCAGCTTGGTGAAACAATTGATGGATCGTGAACTATAAAACAGGGAGGAAAAACACATGCCTTACAGAAGGTTGCCAAATACAGACCAGGCTCGCATAAGGGCGCTCAGATCCGCGGTGGAGAAAGGAGAAACAAATGATGTCTACAATCTGGCTATCTCATTGAAAACATTCACGGAAGCAAGGAATTTCCTTATGAAATTCGAAGCAGCCCAGAAATATTATAAGCAGTCTTACGATAACCAGGCCCGTACCAGCCGGAAACATCAGAACCATGTAAAGACGGCCCGTCTGTATATTTCTCATTTCATACAAGTACTTAATCTGTCTGTACTGCGTGGAGAGATCAAAGCAGTTCATAAGCAATTTTATGGCCTGGAAATAGATAACTACAGTGTTCCTGACCTGATCAGTGAAGCAGCTATGGCAGAATGGGGCAGGAAGATCATTGAGGGAGAAAAGAAGCGGACCTCTCAGGGAGGGATACCTATCTATAATCCTACCATTGCTAAAGTGAAAGTACATTATGATATATTTATGGAGGGATATGAGCGGCAGAAAAATCTCCAGGCAATTACCAACCGCAGTCTGGAAGAACTTTCTTCCATGCGTGGACGCGCGGACGAACTGATCTTAGATATCTGGAACCAGGTAGAGAAAAAATACGAACAGATCTATCCCAATGAGAAGCGTCTGGATCAGTGCCGTGATTATGGGATCATCTATTATTACCGTACCGGCGAGAAAGTCGCTGCTGAATTGTAGAGAATAACATGGATCTTATTGATACACATTCTCATATTTACCTGGAAGAGTTTTCGGATGACCTTTCTTCGGTGGTCGCACGTGCCCGTGAAGCCGGACTTACCCATATTTTTCTACCTAATATAGATAAGGAGAGTATGGAACCTATGCTTCAGGTATGCAGGAAGTATCCTGCTCTTTGTTATCCGATGATGGGGCTGCATCCGACCTCCGTAGATCTCTCTTATCCGGAGGAACTGGCTGTAGTGGAGAAGCAGTTGAAAAGTAATCCGGAGTTTGTGGCGGTAGGAGAGATCGGACTGGATCTCTATTGGGATAAAACCTATCTGCAACAACAATTAGACGCTTTTGATAGGCAGGTACGTTGGGCATTGGAATATCAACTACCCGTTGTGGTGCATTGCCGCGATGCTTTTGAAGAATTGTATCAGGCACTTCTACCTTATAAAGAAAGGGGGCTTACCGGAGTCTTTCATAGCTTTACCGGAACTCCGGAAGATGTCCGGAAGCTGATGGAATTTCCAGGATTCCTGTTTGGAATAAACGGAGTGGTCACCTTCCGGAATTCCTCACTTCCTGTTACGCTGAAAGAGATCCCGTTGGAGAAAATTGTATTGGAAACAGATGCTCCCTATCTGACTCCTGTGCCTTTCCGGGGAAAACGCAACGAAAGTTCATACATACGTTACACGCTGTCTAAGGTGGCGGAAGTATACCGGAAAACAGAAGAAGAGGTCGCAAAAATCACCTCCGACAACGCTTTGAGGCTATTCACAAGGGTGAAAGCGGAGAAAAGGTTTTAAAGTTTATTAATTTGCAACTTTCCCGGTCAGAAAATGACAGGAATGGTGTGTTAGACGAAAAAAAAGAATACATTTGTAGCTGAATTTGCTTGCGGTTCACGATTTTTTTTGTAATTTGCAGCCGATTTAGAAAAAGACAGCATGAGGAGAGATGCTCGAGTGGTTGAAGAGGCACGCCTGGAAAGCGTGTATACGCCAAAAGTGTATCGCGGGTTCGAATCCCGCTTTCTCCGCTTTTCTACATCAGAATTTGAGAGAGAAATAAAGTAGATAAAATAAATTAATTAATCTTAAAAATTAGACACACAATGAAAAAGTTTTTTGCAATTGTTGCTGTGATGGGAGTTTTGACTTTTGGCTCAACTCAGCTGGTACAGGCTCAGGATGCTCCTGCTGCGGATACCGAACAGGTAGATGCTATCGCAGGTGCTGAATCAGGTGGTATCCACAAAGAATTGAAAACAAAATTTATTGAAGGTACTGCTTCGTTCATGAGTTTGGTATCTATCGCTTTGGTGATTGGTCTGGCTTTCTGTATCGAACGTATTATTTACTTAAGTCTGGCTGAGATCAATACCAAGAAATTCCTTGCATCCATTGAGGCTGCTTTGGAAAAAGGCGATGTGGAAGCTGCAAAAGATATCGCGCGCAATACAAGAGGTCCTATCGCTTCTATCTATTATCAGGGTCTGATGAGAATGGATCAGGGTATTGATGTGGTAGAAAAATCAGTCGTATCTTACGGTGGCGTACAGGCAGGTTATCTGGAAAAAGGATGTTCCTGGATCACGCTGTTTATCGCGATGGCTCCGTCATTAGGGTTCCTGGGAACTGTAGTCGGGATGGTACAGGCGTTCGATAAGATCCAGCAGGTGGGTGATATTTCTCCGACAGTTGTTGCCGGTGGTATGAAAGTGGCCCTGATCACAACCATCTTCGGTTTGATCGTTGCTTTGATCCTTCAGTTGTTCTACAATTATGTACTTTCAAAAATTGAAGCACTTACAAGTGAAATGGAAGATTCTTCCATTACCCTGCTTGATATGGTGATCAAATACAATTTGAAATACAAAAAATAATCTGAAACGAGATGAATAAGTTATCATATAAAGTATCCTACTATGTGCTGTATGCCCTTTTTGCGATCATTCTGATTGTACTCGGAATGTTCTACTTCTCGGGCTTTGACAGAATGGTAGGTGAATATAATGATCCTGTCCATACAGATACATTGATTTATCTGATCTATGGTATCCTGGGATTTTGTGTAGTTGCTACATTGGTAGCTGCGGTGATTCAGTTCGGTTCTGCACTGGCTGATAATCCGATGAATGCTGTTCGTTCTCTGATCGGAATCGTACTTTTGGCTGTATTGCTGATTGTTACTTATTTGATGGGTTCCGTAGAGGCTGTACCTACAGGAGAAGGACTTTATACAGATCCTTTCTGGCTGAAGATCACAGATATGTTTGTATATTCCATCTATATCTTGTTGGGTATTACTATCC
>JAJBTC010000034.1 GCA_020861095.1 Bacteroides sp. | reverse complement strand
ACAAAACTGGATCTATGGAAAACCCATATAATTACTTCAAGCGCGACATAAGCTGGCTGTCTTTCAACTACCGGGTACTTCTGGAAGCAGAAGATGAGGGACTTCCTTTATACGAACGGATCAATTTTCTTTCCATTTACTCATCCAATCTCGAGGAGTTCTACAAAATACGGGTAGCTGACCACCGAGCCATAGCCTCCGGAGTGACCTTGAGTGAAGAGGAAGATGTACAGTCGGCCACACAGCTTCTGCATCAGATACAAGCGGAAGTAAACCGGCAAACGGAAAAACGTACCCGCATTTATGAACAACAGATACTTCCGGCCTTGCAAAAAAAACAAGATCATCTTTTACCAGACACCTGAAGTAGAATCTTTTCATCGGGAATTTACGGAGAACTTTTTCCGGGAAGAGATATTTCCTTACCTGCAACCTGTACCTATTTCCAAAGATAAAGTCATCTCCTTTTTACGGGACAACCGACTCTACTTAGCCGTACGGCTTTATCTCAAAGAGACTCCCCACCGCAGTCCGTTGCATACACACTATTTTGTGATCAAGCTCCCCTACAGCAAAGTACCCCGTTTCATCGAACTTCCTCCCAAAGAGGGAAAATACTACCTGATATGTATCGAAGATATCATTAAGGCCAATCTGCCTATCATGTTCCCCGGCTACGAGGTCGACAGCAGTTACTGCATCAAAATATCCCGCGATGCTGACATTCTGATCGATGATACTTCCCAAACCGACATTGTGGAACAAGTGAGAAAGAAAGTTAAAAAGAGAAAGATAGGAGCGGTCAGTCGTTTTGTATACGACCGTTCCATGCCAACGGATTTCCTGCATTTCCTGATGGAGGTTTTCGGTATCAAAGAGAACGAGTTGTCGCCAGACAATACCCATCTGAATATGGAAGACCTGCGACTCTTACCCAATCCGAATCATGCTCCGGAACAGACCGGAAAACCCCAACCGATGAAACTCCGCTGCCTCAGCAGCCCAAATTCCGTATTCGGCTATATCCGGCAGAAGGATCTGTTGCTTCATTACCCTTACCACTCGTTCGAACATTTTATCCATTTCCTGTATGAAGCCGTACACGACCCCATGACCTCCGAGATCATGGTCACTCAATACAGGGTAGCGGAAAACTCTGAGGTGATCCACGCACTGATCGCTGCCGCTCAAAACAGGAAGAAGGTTACCGTATTTGTAGAGTTAAAGGCGCGCTTCGATGAAGAGCATAACCTGAGTACCGCACAACTGATGGAAAAAGCAGGGATACATATTATATATAGCATACCGGGACTGAAAGTGCATGCGAAAGTAGCACTGATACTCCGTAAGAACAACAAGGAAGAACCGGTCAAAAGCTTTGCATACATCAGTACGGGCAACTTCAATGAAAGGACCGCTACTTTATACGCGGACAGTGGCTTGTTCACTTCAAATGAAGAGATCGTGAAGGATGTATACCATCTGTTCCGTGCTATCCAGGGAAAAAAGAATCCGGAATTCAGTCATTTGCTTGTAGCTCCGTTCAATCTGATCTCCGGACTCAGGAAGCTGATCTTTCGTGAGATCGAGCTGGCCCGACAGGGAAAAAGAGGACGGATCATTCTGAAGATGAATGCCCTTCAGGATCCTGAAATGATCAACCTTCTCTATAACGCGTCACAACAGGGAGTAGAGATCGACCTCATTATCCGGGGCATCTGCTGCCTGATTCCTAACCAGCCCTATAGCCGGAATATCCGGATCACACGCATTGTAGATAGTTTCCTGGAACACGCCCGGATCTGGTATTTCGGAAATGCCGGAGATCCTCACGTGTTCCTGGGATCACCCGATTGGATGCGTCGCAATCTGTACCGGCGCATCGAAGCGGTCATTCCGGTATATGACAAAGACCTGAAAGATCAGATCGTCCGGATGCTGGACATACAACTGAATGACAACCGGAAAGCCTGTTTCGTGAACGAAAGACTGGAAAATGTATGTAAACACGACAAAAAGGGAAAATCCGTTCGCGCACAATATGACTTTTATAATTACCTGAAAAGAGAGAATGAAACGTTTCCGTAATATGTATGACATTTCCCTGCAACAATTAAACGGTTTCTTTGCAGGCAGAAATTAAGATTACAATATGGAAACAGCTTTTTTATGTATTGTCATATTCCTTTTTATTCTGGCCGTCTTCGACCTTATGGTGGGAGTAAGTAATGATGCCGTTAACTTTCTTAATTCGGCAGTAGGTGCAAAAGCAGCACCTTTCCGATTGGTCATGGTGATTGCCGCTATTGGTATTTTTGCCGGGGCATGTATGTCCAACGGAATGATGGAAATTGCCCGTCACGGCATTTATCAACCTCAGCACTTTTATTTCACAGAGATTATCTATATCCTGATAGCTGTGATGCTGACGGATGTGGTATTGCTGGACCTGTTCAATTCCATGGGTATGCCTACTTCTACCACTGTATCTATGGTCTTCGAACTATTGGGAGGAACTTTTGCCATTGCTTTACTTAAAGTACACAGCAGCGATATTCTCTCTTTCGGAGATCTGATCAATACGGAAAAAGCTCTTTCCGTGATCATGGGTATCTTCTTGTCCGTAGCCATAGCATTCTTTTTCGGAAGTTTAGTACAATACATTACCCGTCTTATCTTCTCTTTCAATTATAAGAAACACATGAAGTACACAATCGGTCTGTTCGGAGGCATTGCCGCCACTTCCATTCTGTATTTCATGCTGATCAAAGGACTGAAAGACAGTTCCTTTATGACCGGAGACAACAAAATATGGATACAGGAAAACACAACGATGTTGGTGGGTGTATTTTTTGTGGTTTCTACCGTGCTGATGCAGATACTTCACTGGCTGAAGGTCAATGTATTCAAAGTAGTTGTACTCATGGGCACTTTCGCGTTGGCCATGGCATTTGCAGGGAACGACTTAGTCAACTTCATCGGAGTCCCTCTGGCAGGTTATTCTTCTTTTATCGATTATACGACAAATGGATTGGCAGCAGGTCCCGACAACTTTCTGATGACCTCTCTGTTGGGTCCGGCCAAAACTCCCTGGTATTTTCTGGTAGGAGCAGGCGCCATCATGGTATACGCGCTATGCACATCTAAAAAGGCACAGAATGTGATCAAAACCTCTGTCAACCTTTCCCGGCAAGACGAAGGAGAAGAGACATTCGGCAGCACTCCCATTGCCCGGAAGGTAGTACGTATGAGCCTGAATATCTCCAACGCTGTTTCTAAAATAACCCCTGATCCCGCAAAGAAATGGATAGATACCCGGTTCCGTAAAGACGAAGCCATCCTGGAAAACGGAGCAGCTTTTGACCTGGTACGCGCATCCATCAATCTTGTACTTGCCGGCCTTCTGATCGCAGTGGGTACTTCGATGAAACTTCCCCTTTCTACCACGTATGTGACTTTCATGGTAGCTATGGGTACTTCGCTGGCCGACCGCGCCTGGGGAAGAGACTCGGCTGTATATCGTGTCACAGGAGTGCTTTCGGTGATCGGCGGATGGTTCCTGACCGCAGGGGCTGCTTTCACGCTCTGTTTCTTAGTAGCTCTGATCATTTACTTCGGAGGTATGGTAGCTATTGGTGTCATGATCGTGCTGGCCGTAGTGATCTTAGTCAGAAGTCAGCTGGCTTTCAAAAAGAAAAAAGAGAAACAAAAAGAAGACGAGATATTGCACCGCCTGTTGCAAACCGAGAACCCGGACGACGCATTGGCCCTTATGCGTTCTCACACACGGGAACAACTCTCTAAGGTGCTCCAATATGCGGAAGAGACTTTCGAACGTACAAGTACTTCTTTTTTAGAGGAAAATCTGAGAGGATTGCGCAGAGCCATGGGAACTACCAAATTTGAAAAGCAGTTGATCAAACAGATGAAACGCACCGGTACAGTTGCCATCTGCCGGTTAGACAATAAAACCGTACTTGAAAAAGGACTTTATTACTACCAGGGAAATGACTTCGCGGGCGAACTGGTATATAGTATCGGCCGGCTGTGCGAACCTTGTCTGGAACATATCGACAATAACTTCAATCCGCTGGAAGAAGAGCAGAAAAAAGAATTTGCCAACGTATCTCAGCAGATCACCGAGTTGATCCGCTCGTGTCGCATCAAACTGGAAGAAAACAATTACGACAGTTTCCGGGAAGAACTGATGAAAGTAAACGCACTGAACAATCAGCTGGCCCTGCTCAAAAGAGAAGAATTGAAACGCATCCAGGGAAAAAACAGTGGAATAAAGACCAGTATGGTATACCTGACCATTTTACAGGAAGCCCAGAACGTAGTTACCTATACCATCAACCTGATGAAAGTAAGCCGTAAATTCCAGTTAGAGCCACAGATGATCTGAACAAAAGAATAAGGATCTCTCCTCTGTCAAACAAGGGTGTCTCAAAAGTCCAGTTCTATTCCTTACAGACAACTGCAAAAGGAACATTCAGAAAAGACTTTTCAGACACCCTTGATATGTTACAGGGTGGATATATTCCGGTCTGTAAAAAAGAAAGGCTGCACGCCCATTCCCATCTGAGCCATGTATCACAACAGGATATTATTCAGCAACAGGCAGACTCTGTCCTTCATTCACCAGACCAGATCGGGCAGGTATTTGGAAAGGCATCCTCTCAGACGGTCCAGGGTAATGGGCTTTACCAGAACTTCCGTAGCTCCGCTTTGCATCGCATTTTCACGATCTGTACTGAACGCATAAGCCGTTTGCATAATGATAGGTATATCCTCAGACTCTTTACGGATTATCTGGGTAGCTTCGAGTCCGTTCATTACCGGCATTTTGATATCCATAAGTATGGCTTCGGCCTCTTCCCTGTTCTCACGGAACAGGTTTACCATCTCTTCTCCGGTTCTTGCCCACTTCACATCACATTTCTTTCCGATGATGGCCTTGATCAGTTTGAAATTACTATCATCATCCTCCGCCACCAGGATCAACGGGCGGTACTCATTTTTCATATTATTTTTTACTGTGTCCATAAGTTGGGGCTATCCATGTAATTAGGTTTCACACGGGAAACAAAGATATAAAAAATTAATAACAAACAAAGAATTTTATATTTTTCCTTTCATTTTGACACTCTTCATTTCCATTTTTATCAAAAAGTGATTGAAAAAGCAGACTTTATCTACCCTTTCTAAAGAACAAAAAAATTCTGCTACCTGTTCATAACGGTCTGCCGGAAGGCCTGGAAAGGTAAAAGTTGGCGCAGAACCCTTCTTTACTCTCTATTTATACGTATCTTTGCGCCTCATTTCTAAATGGATTATATGATTTCAGTAGACGGATTGACCGTAGAATTTGGCGGCACGACATTATTCAGCGATATATCATTTGTTATCAACGAAAAAGACCGGATAGCCCTGATGGGCAAGAACGGCGCGGGAAAGAGTACACTGCTGAAAATTCTGGCAGGTGTACGGCAACCCAGCAGAGGAAAGGTCTCGGCTCCTAAAGAGTGCGTGGTAGCCTATCTGCCCCAGCACCTGATGACAGAAGACGGACGCACCGTATTCGAGGAGACGGCGCAAGCGTTTGCTCACCTGCATGCAATGGAAGCAGAGATCAATCGTCTCAACAAAGAACTGGAAACCCGTACGGATTACGACAGCGATTCTTATATGAAACTGATTGAAGAGGTCTCTGCTCTCAGTGAAAGATATTATTCCATTGATGCTACTAATTACGAAGAAGATGTAGAAAAAGCACTTCTCGGACTTGGTTTTCTCCGGAGTGATTTCCGGAAACCGACAAGTGCTTTCAGTGGTGGGTGGCGGATGCGCATCGAACTGGCCAAATTGCTTTTGCAAAAGCCAGATGTATTGTTGCTGGACGAACCGACCAACCACCTGGATATCGATTCGATCCAATGGCTGGAAGATTTTCTGATCAACAGTGCCAAAGCAGTGATCGTGATCAGCCACGACCGGAAATTCGTAGATACTATCACTACCCGTACCATCGAAGTGACCATGGGGCGTATCTACGACTATAAAGTCAATTACTCCAAATACCTGGAGCTTCGCAGAGATCGTCGCCAACAGCAACAAAAAGCCTACGACGAACAACAAAAATTTATTACCGAGACCAAAGAATTTATCGAACGTTTCAAAGGTACCTACTCCAAAACCCTGCAGGTACAAAGCCGGGTAAAGATGCTGGAAAAGCTCGAAATACTGGAAGTAGATGAAGAAGATACGTCTGCCCTACGCTTAAAATTCCCACCCTCTCCCCGTTCGGGCAGTTATCCGGTGACCATGGAGAATGTAGGAAAAACCTACGGAGAGCATCTGGTATTCAGCAATGCCAACCTGACTGTAGAACGTGGAGACAAAGTAGCTTTTGTGGGGAAAAACGGAGAAGGTAAATCTACGCTTGTCAAATGTATCATGCAAGAGATTGACCACGAAGGAGTATTGACCCTGGGACACAATATACAAATTGGCTATTTCGCACAGAACCAGGCTTCTTTACTGGATGAGAACCTGACTGTATTCCAGACCATCGACGATGTGGCCAAAGGAGAGATACGCAACAAGATCCGTGACCTGCTGGGAGCTTTCATGTTCGGTGGAGAAGAATCTACCAAAAAGGTAAAAGTACTCTCCGGCGGAGAACGTACCCGCCTGGCCATGATCAGGCTATTGCTCGAACCGGTCAACCTGCTCATCCTGGATGAGCCGACCAACCACTTAGACCTGAAAACAAAAGATATTCTGAAACAGGCATTAACTGATTTTGATGGTACCCTGATCGTTGTCTCTCACGACCGCGACTTCCTCGACGGACTGGTTACCAAAGTATATGAGTTCGGCAATAAACAAGTGAAAGAGCACCTGTGTGGTATTTACGAATTCCTGGAAACAAAGAAACTCGATTCCCTCCGTCAATTGGAAAAATAACTGGCTCTCTGCCGTATCACAGCATAAGAATGTATCCCCGGAAAGGATACATTCTTATGCCTGCCAGGCTAATAACAAATTCTTTAACCGCTTTTCTCTCTGCAAGTGATCTTATTCGCATAGTATCTTAAGCCTTTTTTTCAGTAACAGGAGTTGGGCCTACAGTTACAGGCCCCATACCCCACATCTGCATGTCGGTGAGATTGTCTCCCAATAGATGAAGGGGAGATGAGGATGATTTTTGCACATTCTTTGCCTGTGGGTTGGCAAGGTTTTGCCAGGGGCTTGGCACTGTCTTGCCAAGGGAATGGCAACATCTTGCCAAAGGCGTGGCAAAACTTTGCCAGGCGGTGAAAAAGAGTTGGCAAAACACTGGCTATGTAAGGGCACTCCAGACTGTACGTTCACTTCATAAAGAGACTTTTTCCCATCAAACACAGGATAGAAAGCAACCACATCCCACAAAACGGGCCATTGAAAAGAAAAACACAGGAAATCAATCTACAAAGAAAAGGGAAGAAAAAGACCGTTTCCACACGATAGGGAAATAGCTTCGTCAGCCCGCATCTGTGGATCCCATTCATCCATAAAGAAAAAACTTACATCTCCTTCGTTTTCTACCTGATAGGTGTGGCATATACCCTGCATGCTACCATAGAAAAAAGATATTTCAGGTAACAAACGGGTAATTCTATACATTATATTATATACTGGCCCTTATTTTCTTCTGCTTTCCGTAACATCCCGTGAAGAAACAGTGTAAGAAAAAACGAACTTTCGGAATCCTGATTTGCTTTTCAGAAGAATATAATTTAACTTTGTAGTCTGATAGTCAGATGATGAAAAAAAGAAGGTACATTTCCTATCTATTGTGCATGGTCAGCATCCTTATGCTGGCTGTACCTGTCATTCCCCATCATCATCATGAAAAAGGAACGATCTGTCTGAAAAACGATGTAACCGCGCAAACCTGCTGTGACGACCCTCAACATTCACACGATCAGGAACATCATCATGAGGATGCGTGTTGCAGCGATGAATGTCTGACACGTATCCATACACCGGAACTCACCGGAAAATCTCCTTGCGGACATCCTCACTATCATTTCTTCGTCACACTTTTCACCGAACCGTTGTTGCGGATACTGACCCAACCCGATGAAAAGACCTTTGATGACGATTTTATTTATATTGAATCCCTGCATGGCACGTTCCTCACACGTGTCACAGGCCTTCGTGCCCCTCCCTGTATCCTTTCGTAAGCGAGATTTGTCATTCATTTGAAAGACAGACCCTATTCTCTCAACCGGAAACTGAACTCAGGTAATTCCGGTACCACATTTTCTTTATACAATATACACCTGATTTATCACTTTTCTACAATGAAAACCTATTTGTTAGCAGGGGTACTGGGACTATTCGTTCTGGGCGCCTGCAATCACAAAGCACATCAGCATGACACTCACGAGGGTCACAACCATACAGAGAAGCAACAGCCTCATACGCATGCCGGATGCGACCATGACCATGCTCATGGACATTCCTACGATCACGCGGGACACGATCATAGCGGACATACGAAAAAAGGAGATTCACCCGGAGAGACAGCACACAGTGGAGATGAAATTCTGTTTACCAAAGAACAGGCGATAGCGGCAGGAGTGAAAGTGAACACGATAGAACCGGGAAGTTTCCGGCAAGTGATCAGAACCAGCGGACAAATCACACCTGCACAGGGAGAGGAGGCCACCGCGGTAGCTACCGTAGCAGGAATTGTTTCCTTTCGCCAACGCCTGACCGAAGGCATGACTACCGCCAAAGGGACTCCTTTGCTGACCGTTTCTTCAGACCAGATCGTGGAAGGAGATCTGATACAGAAAGCGCGGATAACCTACGAAGCATCTCTGCGCGAATACGAACGGTTGAAGCAACTCGTGGCTGACCAGATCGTATCTGAAAGAGAGTTCGCGCAAGCCGAACAGGAGTTTGAGAATGCCCGTATCAGTTATGAAACCGTAGCACGGAACCATACCCGCAACGGGCAGAACATTCTCTCTCCCATACAGGGTGCTGTAAAAAGTATTTTTGTGAAAGAGGGAGATTATGTGGAAGTGGGTCAGCCTTTGGTCGGTATCACCCAAAACCGGAAGTTATTCCTGCGCGCGGAAGTTTCGGAGAAATATTATGCTTCGCTGCGCACCATACATTCCGCTAATTTCAGTACTCCTTACGACAACAAAGTATACGCGTTGCAGAATTACAACGGCCGACTTCTCTCGTATGGAAAAACTTCCGCCGAAGATTCTTATTACATCCCGGTCACTTTCGAGTTTGACAACCGGGAAGACATGATTCCCGGCTCTTTTGTAGAAGTGTACTTGCTTTCTTCTCCCCTGCAAAACGTTCTCTCCGTACCCCGTACTGCGCTTTCAGAAGAGCAGGACAACTTCTTTGTCTACATACAGATCTTTGATGAAGAATATAAAAAACAGGAAGTGACCTTAGGTGCAGATGACGGAGAACGGGTGGAGATCCTTTCCGGTATTCAGGCGGGCGACCGGGTAGTCACGGAAGGAGCCTATCAATTGAAACTGGCTTCCGCGGCCAACGCACTACCGGCACATACACATGAACATTAAAGAAGGAGAGAGAATCTTATGCTGAATAAAATTATTTATTATTCGCTTCACAACCGGTTGGTTGTGCTCGCTGCTGCTCTCCTTTTACTGATAGGGGGTACGTATACTGCCCTTCAGATGGAGGTAGATGTTTTTCCGGACCTGAATGCCCCTACCGTAGTCATCCTGACGGAAGCCAACGGTATGGCTACGGAAGAGGTAGAGCAACTGGTTACTTTTCCGGTAGAGACCTCCGTCAACGGAGCCACCGGAGTCAGGCGGGTACGCTCCTCCTCTACAACCGGCTTTTCTGTGGTCTGGGTAGAGTTTGACTGGGATATGGACATCTACCTCGCCCGTCAGATCGTTTCCGAGAAGCTGGCGGTAGTGAGCGAATCTCTCCCGGCCAACGCAGGCAAACCCACACTGGGGCCTCAATCATCCATCCTGGGAGAGATGCTTATCATTGGTCTCACATCCGATTCTACCTCTATGATCGACCTGAGGACCTTAGCAGACTGGACGATCCGTCCCCGGTTGTTATCTACAGGTGGGGTGGCGCAGGTAGCTGTTCTGGGGGGGGATATCAAGGAATATCAGATCCTGCTCGATCCGGCCCGGATGAAACATTATGGGGTGAGCCTCGACGAAGTGATGACGGCTACCCGCGAAATGAACCTGAATGCCAACGGGGGAGTACTCTATGAATATGGAAATGAATACATCATTCGCGGAGCCCTCTCTACGGATCAGGTAACGGCACTGGGTAAAGCGCAGATCAAACAGGTAAACACCTATCCTGTACTGCTGGAAGACATCAGTGAGGTGACGGTCGGAGCCAAAACGCCGAAACTGGGTACAGCCTCGGAACGTGGAAAACCGGCTGTGTTGCTGACCGTTACCAAACAACCGGCCACAAGTACCATCGAACTGACAGAGAAACTGGAAGCGTCTCTGGCAGACCTACAGAAAAATCTGCCTGCGGATGTCAGGATTTCCACCGACATTTTCCGTCAAAGCCGGTTTATAGAAAGTTCCATCGGGAACGTACAGAGATCTCTGCTCGAAGGAGGTATATTCGTTGTCATTGTACTTTTCCTCTTCCTGGCCAATGTACGTACCACGGTGATCTCCTTAGTCACCCTTCCCCTGTCTCTTCTGGTATCTATACTGACCCTGCGCTATCTGGGGCTCACGATCAACACCATGAGCCTGGGAGGAATGGCCATTGCCATCGGATCTCTGGTAGACGATGCCATTGTGGATGTGGAGAATGTATACAAACGTCTGCGGGAGAATAAAGAAAAACCGAAAGATGAGCAATTGCCTGCTCTCGAAGTTATTTTTCTTGCTTCCAAAGAGGTACGTATGCCTATTCTTAACTCTACCCTCATTATCATTGCCAGCTTTGTTCCTCTCTTTTTCTTATCGGGTATGGAAGGGCGTATGCTGGCACCGTTGGGCATTGCTTTTATAGTAGCGTTGTGTGCTTCTACCGTAGTAGCACTCACCCTCACCCCGGTACTCTGTAGCTATCTCCTGGGTAAGGAAAATACAGCGAGACAACTGAAAGATTCCTTTCTTGCCACCTGGATGCGGGGCATCTATGGAAAAGCGCTCCAATGGGTGCTCAGGCACAAGATCGTGACCCTGAGCAGCATTCTGGGGGTATTCATCGTGGCGCTGATCTGTTTCTTCACCTTGGGCCGGAGCTTTCTGTCTCCCTTCAACGAAGGATCTTTTACGATAAATATCGGTTCTATGCCGGGGATTTCTCTGGAAGAGAGTGACAAGATCGGCCGGCGTGCCGAAGAATTGTTATTACGTATTCCTGAGATACAGACGGTGGCCCGGAAAACAGGAAGAGCCGAACTGGACGAACATGCGCTGGGAGTAAATGTGTCTGAGATCGAAGCTCCCTTTGAACTCACCCACCGTTCGCGCAGTGAACTCACTGCGGAAGTCCGTGAGAAATTAAGTACACTTACGGGGGCTAACATTGAGATTGGTCAGCCCATCAGCCACCGGATCGACGCGATGCTTTCGGGAACCAAAGCAAATATTGCCATCAAACTATTCGGAGATGATCTGAACCGGATGTTCCGGTTGGGAAATGAGATCCGCAATACCCTTGAAGGGATCGAAGGGATCGCCGACCTCAATGTAGAGCAACAGATCGATCGCCCTCAACTGAAGATCAGTCCGAAACGGGAACTACTGGCAAGATATGGCATCAGTCTGCCCGAATTTGCCGGATTTATAAACGTCTGCCTGGCCGGAGAGGTAGTATCCCAGGTCTATGAAAAAGGAAAGAACTTCGACCTTACCGTTAAAGTAAAAGACAACAGTCGCGATGCCGCCGAAAAGATAGGGAACCTCATGCTGGATACACAAGACGGGAAGAAAGTGCCTCTCAACTATGTAGCGGAGATCACTTCCGCGATGGGACCCCATACCATCAGCCGGGAAAATGTGAAACGCAAGATCGTGATATCTGCCAACATCGCGGATCGTGACCTGAGAAGTGTGGTCAACGATATCCGGAATGAAATTGAAACAAACATTCAGCTTCCCGAAGGATATCACATCGAATACGGTGGACAATTTGAGAGTGAACAGGCAGCCAGCCGTGTATTGACATTGACATCCTGTATGTCTCTGTTGGTTATCTTCCTGCTTCTCTATAACGAATTCCGGGATGTGAAACAGGCAGGAATGATCCTGCTCAACCTGCCGCTGGCACTGATCGGCGGAGTATTCGCGCTCCTGCTCACGACCAGAGAGATCAGTATACCTGCCATCATCGGATTCATCTCCCTGTTCGGTATCGCCACACGTAACGGTATGCTACTGATCAGTAGATACAACAGTTTACGGCAAGAAGGACTATCTGTATATAACAGTGTAGTGAGAGGCTCCTTAGACAGGCTCAACCCCATCCTGATGACCGCTCTCTCCTCTGCGCTGGCACTGATACCGCTGGCTGTTTCCGGGGATCTGCCGGGCAATGAGATCCAGAGTCCCATGGCAAAAGTGATCCTGGGCGGACTATTGACCTCGACTTTCCTGAACGGATTCATCGTACCCATTGTGTATCTGTGGATAGAGTCCGGAAAAGAGAAAACAGCAGAACAACCGACAGAGATATAATCCACTTTCCGGCTTTCCGTCATGTATGTACAGAAAGCCGGAAATAAACTCAGAAAAGATGAAACAACTACTTATATTTATCGCACTATTGTTCCTCTGTACAGAGTCCAGAACACAGAGTATAGAAGAGGTGCTGCAAAGCATAGAACGTAACAACAAAGAGCTACAGGCGTATGCACAGATCACAAGGTCGAAAAAACTGGAAGTCCGGGCAGAGAACAACCTGCCCGACCCCACCCTCTCTTACGCCCATCTGTGGAACAACAAAGATAAAAACAATACCATAGGCGAGTTGGTCATAGCGCAAAGTTTCGACTTCCCTGCGACCTACTTTTCACGCCACAAACTGAACCGCCTGAAAATGTCTGTATACGATACAGAAGCTGAATCCATGCGACGTGAGCTTCTGCTGCAGGCCAAAGAACTATGTTTGGATATTATCCTGCTGCGCCGGCAACAGGACCTGCTCGATATCCGACGGAGCAACGCGCAGGAGTTGTCCGGGATATACCAGAAAAAACTACAGGCCGGAGATGCCAATATCTTAGAAAGGAATAAGATCAACCTGGAGCTACTGAATATCAAAACAGAATCTACCCTGAACGAGGCCGCCCTGCATACCAGGTTGCAGGAGTTACAAGCAATGAATGGAGGTATACCTATTCAGATATCCACCCTGGAGTATCCCCGGGCAGACCTGCCTGGCAATTACGAAGAATTAAGGAGAGAGATCGTGGAAAAAGATCCGTTGCTACGCTCGTTGAACAACGAAAGCGAAAGGATGCGTCAGCAAGTGAAAGTGAACCAGGCCGGATGGTTTCCCAGATTCGAACTGGGATACCGCCGGAATACGGAGTCAGGCGAGCCCTTTAACGGAGTAGTGGTAGGATTCTCTTTTCCCTTGTTCGAGAATCGCGGGAAAGTACGTTCTGTGAAAGCAGAACGATTGGGTGTGGATCTGCAAAAGGAAAATACCCGGATACGTATCCGTTCGGAAATAGATCAGTACTATCAGGAGGCCACCCAACTCTACCAGATCATGCGGGAGTATGAAGAAACGCTGGAAGCACAGTCCGACCTTACTCTCCTCCGGAAAGCGTTGGACGGAGGACAAATCAGTATGATCGAATATTTTATAGAAGCGGCAGGGGTATATCAGAGTCGGGAAACTTACCTTCAACTGGAAAACCAGTATCAGAAAACACTGGCAAAAATATTCAGCAATGAGTTATAACAACCCCATGGGTTATGCACAGGAACAGGGTAACAGTTCCTACATAAGATCCTGATGATTTTACATCTATAGTCACCTGCTACATATACCCTGCGTGCGTTCTGTTGCCGCAGGGTATATACGTTTACACCATATAAGAAGTAACCAGACGGATCGTGTAAGACTTTCTATCCGCTGTTTTCCGAATCTTACTTTCCGGTTGGCAGACTTATAAGGTACGTATCTGTTCGGGAAGATACGAACTACGTATACGGAACTCCGCCGGATAAAGATTATTGGCTCTGTTACCGATGTTCTTCATGAAACCCAAAGGAACATTTCTGTAACAAACCAGTACATAGCCTGCAGGCAAATGCCCGGGTAAAGGAAAAGCCTCTTTCCGCAAATAAGTCAACGCCTGCTCATACGTGGTCTCATAGACCGGAAAAGCAGCTGTGTCTACTAATATACTGAAAGGAAGGAACGAACAGGGTATCCAGTCGCGCCCCTTCCACTCGCCCACAGGAGTACCTCTCTGCAAAATGTGCAGTTTATCCTCCAGATAATTCAGCAGCTCCGCATATCCCGCGGGAAAAAGGCCGAAAGAGTCCCCGGCTTCAACGGGAATATACTCCATACCGGAGAGCTTGCACCACTGACCGGCTTTCTCCATGAAGGATCTTGCCGCACCAGTTCCCTGGGATGTTGTCTTATTCTTACGGGTCTTTTTCTTCCCCTTCTTCCCGGAAAAAGTCAGGCTCAGATCCGGTTCCTCCGACAAACTACCCCCTTTACGGACAGCAGCTATAAAAAAACCTTCCCCCCGCGTACGGGAAGGGAAAAAACGATATACAGGCAAATCCGAACCTG
Source organism: Bacteroides sp. (assembly GCA_020861095.1). Lineage (GTDB taxonomy): Bacteria > Bacteroidota > Bacteroidia > Bacteroidales > Bacteroidaceae > Bacteroides. Next base: position 9,498 of record JAJBTC010000034.1, on the reverse strand, counting down.
TCAGATCTCCTGTTATGTTCCACTCCCGGGGCACAACGAGCTCAACCGGACGGGCCTCCCATTCTTCACACATCCATTTCACATTTTCTTCATTCTCCCGGACATTATAGGTACAGGTACTGTAGATCAATAATCCACCCGGCTTCAACGCCTGCCACACATCGGACAAGATGCGTCGCTGACGTTTATAACAGAGTTCCACATGTTCAGGGCTCCATTCCTCTACTGCCACTCTATCTTTGCGGAACATCCCTTCACCCGAACAGGGAGCATCCACCACGATCACATCAAACAAAGCGGAAAGACCTGTAAAGTCTGCCGGATCGTTTCGTGTGACCACGACATTGGGCTGCCCCCATCTGAGCAGATTATCTGTCAACGTTCTGACTCTGGCCTGATTCACTTCATTCGCTACCACCAGACTATCCGCGGAGAGGGCCTGAAGAAGATGAGTGGTTTTCCCACCCGGAGCCGCGCACAGATCAAGGGCTACCACAGGCTCGTGTATCTGCTGCCTGATCACCTCTCCCAGAACCATCGAAGAGGCTTCCTGCACATAATAGCAACCCGCGTGGAAAAGCGGATCAAACGTATAGGTAAATCTCTCTTCCAGATAGAATCCCTCCCTGCACCAGGGGATGGGTTGCAGACCATCGGAGCTTGCCCGCTCCCTATCCACGCTATATTTCGCATCATTCAGACGAATACTTGCCACAGGTTCCTGCTCCAGAGCGGTGCGTAGTTCCAGAAACTCTTTCTCCCCTAAAAGAGAGCGCATATCGTCTGAAAATGAGAAAGGTAAGTTCATTTTTATCTGCTTTTAAAGCACAAATATCAAAAATATTTCGTCTCTTTGCAACTTTCCGGTAGTCTATATACGTCTAACGTATAAAGATTACATCATTAAGCAAAAACAGATGCGTATGAAAAGATTTATTTTAGGGCTTTCCATAGCTCTTCTGCTGAGCACCTTAGCATACTCTCAACAGACAGATCCTACAGTCTCCAAAGAGATTGTGCATGAAGAAAGTACAGAAGTTGAAGAAGTTCCTTCAACCACAGATGCGGAAGATACAATGAAATGGTATTCCGAAGAAACCCGCCGGGAACATACGGAGTCACACGGAAGAAACCACAGAAGTGGCCGGGGGGGTATCTTCAGCAATGACAATGCGGAAGTGTTAGTGCCTGTTGTTGCCATCACATTCACATTTATTTTCCCTGTCGCGATCATATTCATTATTTATTACTTCCGCTATAAAAACCGCAAAGAGCAATACCGGATTGCCGAACAAGCCCTGGCTGCCGGCCAGCCCATTCCTACGGGACTTTTCAGGACAGAGATCAACGACAACTTACGTACCAAAGGGATCAATAATGTATGTATAGGATTAGGTATGTTTATTTTCCTATGGGCCATCACCGGAGAATTTGGAGTGGGCACGATCGGATTACTTATTATGTTCATTGGGTTTGGTCAGGTGATCGGGTACTACGCTTCCGTAAAAGAAGAAAAAGAGGCTTCACGCAATGATCTGTACAGTGGAAAAAAGTATCCACACGACTTTCCGGAAAAAGGATCCACTAACGATACTACCTCTTCTACGGAAGAATGAGTCAACTCAACGACATATCACTTGTGGCACAGGTCGTGGTATTCAGAAATACCAGGGCCTTTGACCAGTTGGTAAGGAAATACCAATCGCCCATCCGACGGTTTTTCCTGAACCTTACCTGTGGTGATGAAGCATTGAGTGACGACCTGGCGCAGGACACTTTTCTGAAGGCTTATACGCATCTGTCTTCTTTCAAAAACCTGTCCAGCTTTTCTACCTGGCTTTTCCGGATTGCATATAATATCTTTTATGATTATATTCGTAGCCGGAAAGAAAACAATAGTCTCGATATACGGGAGGTAGACGCGACTCACTATGCTACCCAGACGAATGTCGGACAGGAAATGGATATGTATCAGGCATTGAACCAGCTCAAGGAAACCGAACGTACCTGCATAACGTTATTCTATATGGAAGACCTGAATATAGAGAAGATCGCCACGATTATGGAATGTCCGGCCGGTACGGTAAAATCTCATTTGTCAAGAGCAAAGAGTAAACTGGGTGCCTACCTCAAACAAAACGGTTATGATGAAAAATGAAGATAAACTCCTGAAAGACTTTTTCGACTCGGAACGTCAGGAAATAGAAGATAACGGATTCTCAGCACGCGTGATGAGAAAACTGCCCATACGCCGGCAACGGATCGTGCAGATATGGTCGGCTGTCTGTACAGTGATCGGTGTATTCATTTTCTTTTCACTGAATGGTTTGGAACTTATTCTGAACACATTCAGAGAAGGTTTCCTGATGGCCGTACAAAATGGCGCGGAACATATAGATCCGAAAACCATAGGCATCGTTGTCGTAGTATGTATCGGGCTGGTGATACAAAAGGTTACGTCGTATTCTCTCTGAAAAGACCTCTTCAGGTGATATACAGCGACTTCTATCCCGAGTATATCCAGCAGACGTGTCTACACCCACCTCCGGTATTGTTAATAAATAATAAATCTGTTACATCTCCTCTCCCCTCCTGCCAGGTAGTTCGTAATTTTGCTCTTTTGGTAATAAAGTAGTCAGCAGTTGAAAAGAATACACTTCGTTCTGTCTTTTGTTTTCTTTTTTACCATTCCCGGCTTTGCCCAATCCGACAGTGACTCCCTTGTAATCGATTTCCTGAACCACTCAGGCATACCTGTTACCGAGCACAATCGTGTGAGCATCTTAAAGAATGGTACAGAGAAATTCGAAGACTTGTTTGAGGCTATCAGACAAGCCCATCACCATATCCATCTGGAATATTTCAATTTCCGTAACGATTCCATCGCAAATAGCTTGTTTGATCTGCTCGCGGAAAAGGCCGCGGAAGGTGTAGAGGTACGAGCGTTGTTCGACGCGTTTGGCAACTGGTCCAACAATCAGCCACTTAAAAAGCGTCACCTCAGGCAAATACGCTCGCGGGGAATAGAGATCGTCAAATTCGATCCCTTCCGATTTCCCTATATCAATCATGCCATTCACCGGGATCACCGGAAGATCGTAGTGATAGACGGACAGATTGGCTATACCGGTGGCATGAATATCGCGGATTATTACATCGAAGGACTACCCAAAATCGGCGAATGGAGAGACATGCACATTCGCATAGAAGGAGAATCGGTCCGATTCCTGCAAGAGATCTTCCTCAGTACCTGGAACAAATACACCAGACAGAAGATCGGCGGAGAGGCCTACTATCCGGCTCCCCACATAGATGACAGAGATACAGTTGCCATCGCTATCGTAGATCGTGTGCCACGCAAAACACCCCGGATCATTCGTCAGAGCTATACCGTTTCTATCAACGCTGCGCAGGAGCATATACAGATCATTAACCCCTATTTCGTACCTACCCGCTCCATCAGAAGATCACTCAAAAGATCCATTGACAGGGGGATACATGTAGAGATCATGCTTTCCTCCAGATCAGACATACCTTTCACTCCCGACGCGTCGCTCTACGTGGCACATAAACTGATGAAACGCGGAGCGGATGTCTACCTGTACGACGAAGGATTTCATCACTCCAAGATCATGATGATAGATAACAGTTTATGTACGGTAGGCACAGCCAATCTGAACAGCCGCAGTCTGCGGTACGATTACGAGACCAACGCCTTCATTTTCGACCCACACGTCACTCAAGATCTGATGAAGATATTTGAAGAAGATAAATGTCACAGTATAGAAATGACAGACGAATACTGGAAACAACGCTCCGGCTGGAAGAAGTTTGTCGGATGGTTTGTCAACTTACTGACACCCTTCCTGTAGATCCGCGGTGTAGTCCTATATGCTGGCCATCCTGTGAGTATCCATCGACCGCATCTCTACTGAGTTGTCTTATTGCCGATGAGCCTATATATAGAAGCCACATCAGGCGTTTGTAACAGCAACTCACCCATGAGACCGAAAGGATAAAATGCCAGCCAGAGAAGCGGTGAAATCCGGTGATCATCTGTATAGAATTTGTAAACATCCTCTGTTTTTAAAAACTTTCTGTGTACTTTTGCACAAAGCTTAGAAATCACCCATCATGAAACAATACATAGATCTTCTGGATAGAGTGCTTACCGAAGGTGTTTACAAGAGTGATCGTACAGGTACAGGTACCATAAGCATTTTCGGACATCAGATGCGGTTCGATATGGAAGAGGGTTTTCCTTGCCTCACCACTAAAAAGCTGCACCTGAAATCCATCATTTATGAACTTCTCTGGTTTCTGAAAGGAGATACAAACGTCAGCTACCTTCAGGAGCACGGTGTGCGTATCTGGAATGAATGGGCAGACGCGAACGGAGATCTGGGACACATCTACGGATATCAATGGCGTTCGTGGCCCGACTACCAGGGGGGCACGATCGATCAGATCAGTGAAGCAGTAGATAGCATCCTACACCATCCGGATTCCCGGCGTATCATTGTCAGTGCCTGGAATGTAGGCGATCTTTCCAATATGAACCTCCCCCCCTGCCACGCGTTCTTTCAGTTCTATGTAGCTGACGGGCGACTCAGCCTGCAACTGTATCAGCGAAGCGCGGACATCTTCCTGGGGGTTCCTTTCAATATCGCCTCCTATGCCTTGCTGCTACAGATGATGGCGCAGGTAACAGGTCTGAAAGCCGGAGACTTCATCCACACCCTGGGAGATGCTCACATCTACGCCAATCATATGGAACAGGTAAAACTTCAACTGACACGCCAGCCAAGACCACTTCCACGTATGGAGATCAATCCCGGTGTAAAAAGTATCTTTGATTTTCAATACGAAGACTTTACCCTGACAGGATACGATCCGCATCCGCATATCAAAGGTGAAGTAGCCGTCTAATTTTTAGTTATTTATACCCATGAGCGAAATCAGTATTATAGTTGCCACAGATAAAAACCGGGCGATCGGATATAAAAACCGTCTCTTGTTCCGGTTGCCGGATGATCTCAAACGTTTCAAAGGGCTTACCACCGGACATACGATCATCATGGGGCGCAAAACGTTTGAATCTCTTCCCAAAGGGGCACTTCCCCACAGACGTAACTTAGTCTTGTCGCGAAAACAAGATCTGTCCTACCCGGATACAGAGATTTTTCATTCGCTGGAAGCGGCGATCAACGCGTGTAAAGAAGAGGCGGAACTATTTATTATCGGTGGAGAAAGTATTTACACAGAAGCTCTCCCTCTGGCCACCCGCCTTTATCTGACGGAAGTAAATGCTACGGCTCCCCGGGCAGATGCTTTCTTTCCGGAGATCGACCCCACCGTATGGCAGGAAAAAAGCAGAGAGTTCCATCCTACAGATGAAAAACATCCCTGCTCGTTTGCATTTGTCGATTATCTACGTAAATGATCACTCTTCGCTGACATCCACCGTGATCGGTATCTGACGCTTGATAGCCTCGTGAAAAGAGATCAACGTCTCCGTACGCGCCAGTCCCAGAGGTTGCAATTTATCGTGAATGATACTCAGCAGATGATGATTGCTCCTGGCGTATATTTTAATAAACATATCGTACTTTCCTGTTGTAAAATGGCACTCTACCACCTCAGGTATATTATGGAGGGCCTTTGTTACCGAATCAAAGGACTCAGGGTCTTTCAGGTAGATCCCGATATAAGCACAAGTCTCAAATCCGATCTTTTCCGGGTCAATTACAAACTCCGACCCTTTCAGAATACCGAGGTTTGTCAGTTTCTGTATACGTTGATGAATAGCTGCTCCCGAAACATTACAAGCCCGTGCTACTTCGAGAAAAGGAATACGGGCATTGTCTGCAATTAGTTTCAGAATCTGCTCGTCTAAAGAATCCAGTTGATGGTGTCCCATGTTAGGCAAAATTAATAGTATATACACTAAATCCGGAAGATATCGTCACAATATCTGTATGCAAAGTTACAGTTTTTTTCCGCAATTGAAAATCAGGGCTCTCACTTTTATGATTTCTAACATTTCAACAAAAAGAAAGACTTCTGCCGCAAGACTCTATTATACATCAAAGAATGCCCGACCATGCTTCTTTCAAAAAAAGTATTTCACCTTCTCTGTACCATAATAGAACAAAGGTGCCTATACCGGCAATTCTCACTTCGGTTCTGTCCCGTACCCATCCTGCTTCCTTCCCTTGGCTGTATCGAAAACGGCCAGTCTAAATTTCATATTCCTGAATAAGTTGTTTATCTTTGTAAAAAGACAAACCCCAGACGGCATGAGAAAAACACTTGTTTCTATATTCGTATGTTGTATAGGTTTTACCCTGCATGCTCAGGATTTCAATACCTATTTCACAGATATGACTTTACGGCTCGACTATATCTTTGCCGGAAATGCTACCCACCAACAGATCTACCTGGACGGACTTTATTCTATACAGGAATGGGCCGGACGTAGAAAACGCCTCTCCGAACTCCCCTTGCAGGGAAACGGACACATCATTATGAAAGACAAAGAGACAGGGATACCTATCTATTCCACCTCTTTTTCTTCCCTGTTCCAGGAATGGATCGGGACAGAAGAGGCACAACACATACAAAAAAGCTTTGAAAATACCTTCCTTGTTCCTTATCCCCTGCGACCGGTAGAAATAGAAGTCACTCTATACAACAACCGACGGGAATTAAAAGCGTCATTCCTGCATGAGGTCGATCCGCAAGATATCCTGATCCGGTCCATCGACACGAAAGATCCTGCTCCGCATCGGTATCTGATACAGAACGGAGATCTCAGAGAGAAGATCAATGTGGTTATACTCGCAGAAGGGTACACCGAAGAAGAAATGGATGTATTCTACCAGGACGCGGAAACAGCCTGCGAGAGTATTTTTACACACGAGCCTTTCCAATCGTTTTCCAACGAATTCAATGTCATTGCTGTGGCCAGTGCTTCCCGGGAAAGCGGGGTGAGCATCCCCCATCAGCATATATGGAAAAACACTGTGTTCAGTTCCCATTTCGACACATTCTATTCGGAAAGATACCTGACTACCGGTCGCATACAGGACATTCATGATGCATTGGCAGGAATCCCTTATGAACATATCATTATCTTAGCCAATACGGCCCAATACGGCGGAGGAGGCATCTACAATGCTTTTACACTCACTACTGCCCATCATCCGATGTTCAGGCCAGTGGTAGTCCATGAGTTCGGACATAGTTTTGCCGGGCTGGGAGATGAATATTTTTATGAAGAAGACATCCTGAGTGAGTTCTATCCGTTAGATATAGAACCGTGGGAGCAAAACCTTACCACATTGGTAGACTTTTCCTCGAAATGGGAAGATATGCTTCCGCCACGGATACCTATCCCTACTCCTGTTTCGGAAAAAGAGAACTATTCGGTAGGAGTATACGAAGGCGGGGGCTATTCGGTCAAGGGAGTCTACCGACCTGCTGATAATTGCCGGATGCGAACCAATGAATATCCGGCATTTTGTCCGGTATGCCAACAGGCTATCAAACGGATCGTTGAATTTTATACCAAGTAACTTTTGTCATACCCCGTTTGTTACCAGATAGACCAGGCATTCCCTGATCTACACACAATAGAACAGGGAATGCCTGGTCTACACACACTGTATGTACTAATTAAGATAACCGTCCTTATGATCACACTCAGACGCATCCGTACTTCGGATGAAACCCTTTACAGTTTTATGGAAGATCTATTGGTATCCTCCTTTCCTGTAGAGGAGTATCGGGAGCTTCCTGTAATCAGAGAATATACCGACCATAAAAAGAACTTCTACAATACTGTCATTCTGGATGAGAACGACCCAGTAGGCTTTATTACTTACTGGGATCTGAATGACTTTTTCTATATAGAGCATTTCGCTATTGACCCTGAAAGACGCAATGGAGGATATGGCAGACAGGTACTGGAGTTGCTCCGGCAAACACTCAACAGCCCCATTGTATTGGAAGTAGAACTTCCTACAGAGGAAATGGCCAGAAGGCGCATTGCCTTTTACGAAAGGCATCATTTTATATTGTGGGAAGACGAGTATGTACAGCCTCCTTATCGGGCAGGGAGTAAACAAATTCCGATGTATATAATGGTGTCTGGCACGCTGGACCCAGAGAAGTTTCCCTCTGTACGGTCTGCCATTTATCAGGAGGTATATGGCATCAGCAACGGAAAATAAGTACACGTACATCCATCTGCTCACTTCTTTTTCTGCCGGATCATTTCTTATCAAATGACCCATTAAAAAAGGTGACTGGAATTCCGGTCACCTTTTTTAATATAGAGATCACTTTCTGTTAATCGCGTGAAGCGGCAGAATAGTTGATCTTCAATGCATACGCCTGACGCAGTGCCTGTTTGATATCGGTCACAATCCCCATTCGGGTATCTTTGTCGATCTTCAGTGACACAGTCATAAACGGCTGGTCCAATTCTTTCATACTCAGACGTTCCTGGGTAATGAAATCCTGGATCTCTGCCACTTCAGCAAAACTATCATTCAGCTGAATACGGCTTTCCGATCCTAATTTCTTACGGAACTCCAATGTAGGTTGTCCTACATAGATGAAAGTAACCAAAGACTTCTTTTCAAGCTTTTCAAGCTCTGTGGCCTGCGGAACCTTAAATTCTACTTTCAATTGAACCTCACGCATGGTTGTTACCATCATAAAGAAGAACAACAGCGTAAAGATCAAGTCAGGAAGAGAAGAAGTGTTCAACGCGGGCATTGAGCGTTTACCGGTTTTATTAAACTTTCCCATTTCTTACCTTGCTCCGTAGTTTTTAGGTTCTGCCTCAGAGATCTTCTGAGGATAATAATCACGTACAGCCTTTTGCTGAGCTTCGTCCAGTTCGTTGTAGTCCTTCTGCCAGTTTTCCTGAGAGATCTCATCTCTCAGTTCATTATAGGCGGCAACCAATTCGTTCTGAACATCCATATATGCCTGATAAGAAGATCCGCGGTCATTCTGAAGAGAGATTACATGGTTTTCCGTAACCATCACCTTACCCCCTAACAACGGAATATCTTTTTCATGCTTTTCAGGCAATTTTTCATCATTATAAGGGTTCTGAATAAACTCTTTAGCCTTGTTGCGGAGTTCTCTTACGCTAATATAATCACCTCCGGCCATCAACTGGTCATTGGCATTCAAGAATACCTGCAATACGTTGCGTTCTTTTACAATGATATCATCTTGTTTGGTATTTGGATCCGGTGGTTCCGGCAATCGTCTTGCCAATCCACGGTCCGTATCCATAGATGTTGTAATCAAGAAAAAGATCAGCAACAGGAAAGCGATATCCGCTGTAGAACTTGAGTTTATATCAGGAACTTTTCTATTTCCTTTTGCCATTTGTAATTACTTTAATTGTTTATTTTCAGTAAATTACTTACGAAATTGCTTTTTTGACACTGCTTCCGATCATACACAGGATAGTAA
>JAJBTC010000157.1 GCA_020861095.1 Bacteroides sp. | reverse complement strand
TAAATTTGCCCGTAAAGCTGCAATTCCGTTACGGACATACGGCAGAGTATCTGTATGATGCTTCGGGAGTGAAACGTCAGGTGAAGCACACCACCACCAATCAGAACCTAACAGTTGGTTGGGGTAGTTTGAAAGACATCACTGCCGCTCAGAAAGCCAGTGAGAAGGTAACGGATTATTGTGGCAGTGTGATCTATGAAAACGGTGTACTAAAAATGATCCTCACCCCCGAAGGGTATATTACCCTGAGTGGTACTACACCCACCTATCACTACTACCTCAGAGACCATCTGGGAAATAATCGTGTAGTGGTCAGTCAGAGTGGAACAGTAACCCAGGTAAATCATTACTATCCTTTCGGAGAAGGAACCGCAACCTCGGATCAACCTTGTAATAACGATAAAAGACTAATCCGTACCCATGGTAATTACCGGTTGGTTCTAATCCATGGATGACGCATCAAAAGACAGTGGTAGTAGATCTCCTATGCTTTTCATTTCGTAGATCTCATCTTTTCCGTAGAGCAGGATACGGATCGGTTGTTTGTATCTCTTTTCGGTTTCCAGTATCACCTGTCTACAGGCGCCACAGGGAGGAATGGGCATATCGATAAAGTCACTTTCGGTACGCGCGGCTACAGCCAGTGTAGTGATGGCCTGATCCGGGTACTGCGAATTGGCATAAAAGAGAGCAGTGCGTTCGGCACAAAGTCCGGAGGGATAGGCCGCGTTTTCCTGGTTGGTCCCTGTAATCAGTGTACCGTTGGCCAGTAGTGCCGCTGCTCCTACGGAAAAGCGGGAATAGGGCGCGTAACTGCGTGCTGTGGCTCCCATGGCTGCAGCAACGAGTGTCTGGTCCGCCTCTGAAAGTTCGTCGTATTGATACACTTTGATCACTGTGGTAATGGTCAGATCCTTCATATTTTCATAAATTGATTTTACATATCAGAAACAAAGTTAGAAAAGAGATTGATAAAACCAATTATTTTTATGATTTTTGTAGGTGTGTAATATCGGGGCGGAGGAATATCATATATATCTGTCTGTTGGCTTCAACTGCTATTTATATGTCGGATTGACCTATGTTTCCTGTTTTACAGATTCCGCTTCAAACAAAATAAAACCATGAAAAGAGTTTTCTATCTTCCGGTATGTATAGGTGTGCTGTTATTATGGAGTATAAATATATCTGCCCAGCGCAAGAACCAGCGTTATGTAGACTATATCCATACATACCATGAACTGGCGGTGCAGCAGATGAAGCAGCACAAGATCCCCGCCAGTATCACACTGGCCCAGGGCATTCTGGAAAGCGGAGCCGGTACAAGTCAGCTGGCCAGAAAGAGCAACAATCATTTTGGTATCAAATGCGGGAGTTCCTGGAAAGGGCGTACGGTGCGTCACGATGATGACGCGCGCAACGAATGTTTCCGTGCCTATCGTTCGGTGAAAGACTCTTATGAAGATCATTCGCTGTTCCTGACCCGGGGAGCCCGCTACGCATTTCTGTTTAAATTGGATATTACCGACTACAAAGGCTGGGCGCGTGGACTGAAAAAAGCGGGCTATGCCACCGATCCTTCGTATGCCAACCGGTTGATCACCCTGATCGAAGAGTATGAATTGTACAAATACGACCGCTCGGCAAAGAAGTCTTCGGGTAAGAAGAGTGCCGCGCAGCTGAATCCTCATGCCCTGTATTTGGTCAATGACCTGGCCTACGTAGTGGCTCGCGACGGAGATACGTTCCAGAGTCTGGGCAAGGAATTCGGCATCAGCTGGAAAAAACTGATCAGATACAACGATCTGCACAAAGAATATACGTTGGCGCAGGGCGACAGGATATTCCTGAAGACCAAAAAGAAACATGCCGACCGCAACCATACCCTATACATCGTGAGGGATGGCGATTCGATGCATACCATCTCCCAGCAGTTTGGTATCCAGTTGAAGAGCTTGTATCAGATGAACCGTAAAACTCCCGACTATGTACCCGAGGTAGGTGACCGTTTGCGTCTGAGATAATACGTCCCGATGATCCGATAGTGTACAGGGTGTCCGAAAACGGACACCCTATTTTAGTTGCTGTCGGTTGTGAATCAGTTTGTTATCAAATTGGCATATCATTTGATCTATGAAATGCAAATTAATCTTAATCATTCGATAAACGATCATATATGGACAGAGAGATTCCCAAAGAAATACGAAATAAGGAGCGCAATAAAAAGATTATCCGTTTTTCCGCCATTGGTGTAGGTTGCGTGGTAGCGATCAGTCTGCTGATCTCATTCATGCGTACCGGTGTGCAACAGAAAGACCTTATTTTGTCTACTGTAGATACCGGAACCATCGAAGTCAGTGTGAGTGCTTCGGGAAAAGTAGTGCCAGCCTTTGAGGAGATCATCAACTCTCCGATCCATACCCGTATCGTAGAAGTATACAGAAGGGGAGGGGATAGTGTGGATGTGGGAACTCCCATCCTGAAACTCGACCTGCAAAGTACAGAGACCGAGTACAACAAACTGCTGGACGAAGAGCAGATGCGTCGGTACAAGCTGGAGCAGTTGAAAGTAAACAACCAGACACGTCTCAACGACATGGCCATGCAGATCAAGGTATCCGCAATGAAACTCAACCGTATGGCGGTGGAGTTGCGCAACGAACAGTATCTGGATAGCCTGGGGGCCGGTACTACGGATAAGGTGCGACAGGCCGAACTGAGCTACAATGTATCCCAGCTGGAATACGAACAACTCCGGCAACAATATGAGAATGAGAAAGAGGTGAGTGCGGCAGAATACAAAGTGCAGGAACTGGAATTCAATATTTTCCGTAAGAGCCTGGCAGAGATGAAGCGTACATTGGACGATGCCCAGATCCGTTCTCCCCGCAAAGCGATCCTGACTTATATCAACAATCAGGTGGGAGCACAGGTGACACAAGGTAGCCAGGTGGCTATTATCTCCGACCTGAGCCACTTTAAAGTAGAAGGAGAGATCGCGGATACCTATGGCGACCGGGTGATGGTAGGTGGAAAAGCTATTGTGAAGATTGGTAACGAGAAACTGGAAGGGAATGTATCCAGTGTGACCCCTCTCTCCAGGAACGGGGTGATCTTTTTCACGGTGCAACTTCTGGACGACAGCAACCGCAGATTACGTTCGGGACTGAAGACGGATGTGTATGTGATGAACGCGGTGAAGGAAGATGTGATGCGTCTGAAAAACGGTACCTATTACGTAGGGCGTGGCGAATATGAATTGTTTGTGCAGACCTCTGAGAATGAGATCATCCGCAGGAAAGTACAGTTGGGTGATTCTAACTTTGAAATGGTAGAGGTAGTCAGTGGGTTGCAACCTGGTGACCAGGTGGTCATCAGCGATATGTCTTCTTACAAGAATAAGAATAAGTTGAAAGTCAAGTAATCGGTTACTTGCGCCAGCCTATACGATCGTATTTCTCTTTTTCCGGTTTACTGTTTTTTGTCTGTAATCAAATTATCAACACATGAAGATAGGGCTTTATCTGAAACAGGCCTGGCAACTGTTGCGCCAGAATCGTCTTTACAGTTGCGTATATATAATAGGTACGGGGTTGGCTATTGCGCTCACCATGATCCTGGTGCTTATCTATTGTATCAAACTCACTCCTGTCTATCCCGAGCCTTATCGGGACAGGACCGTTGTTTTCGAACACATTGCTATTACCGAACCCCGGAGTGAGAATTTCTTTAGTGGAAATCTTTCTTGGAAGGCTGTCAGGGAGCATTTCTATCCGTTGCAAAGCGCTGAGGTCGTTTCCGCTTTCGGAGCCTACCTGGAGGATGGTTTTATCGAGTTGCCGGAAACCGGGGAGATGGTTCCTGCTCAGATAAAATATACAGATACCGGGTTCTGGAGGTTGTTTGATTTCCGGTTCCTGACCGGTAAACCGTTTACGGAAGTGGAGTTTCAGTCGGGGATCCGTTCGGCTGTGTTGAGTGAGTCCCTGGCCCGCAGGATCTTCGAATCAACGGATGTCGCGGGTCGGTACTTCTCGCTGAACTTTGATGAATACCGGGTCAGTGGTGTCGTGAAGGATGTTTCTTTTGCTACCCCTTCTACTTTTGCACAACTTTGGATCCCCTTTACTGCGAATCCGGATTATATGGAAGAGGAGACTCAGACTTTAGGACTTCGGGGGTATCTGACAGTATATATACTGGCCTCGTCACGATCTGCCGTCGGAAAGGTAAAGCAGGAGATAGACGAGGTTTTCCGGAAGATAAATTCTACCTTAGATGAATATGAAATAGATCAGCTTGGATATCCCGAGACATACCGGACGCATGTATTCAGGGAGAATCAAGACAAAGCTGTGGATTGGAAAGAGGTGCTGAAAAATTAGGGGATTCTTTTACTGGCTCTTTTGTTGGTTCCTGCTGTTAACCTGGCTGGGATGATTTCTTCCCGGATAGAAAAACGTTTGCCGGAGTTTGGGATCCGTAAAGCCTTTGGAGTCTCCCGCAAGAGATTGTTGCAGCAGTTGTTGGTCGAGAACCTTTTTCTGACTTGTCTGGGAGGATTATTGGGATTATTGCTGGCTTACCTGCTGCTCTGGTACGGACGCAACTGGATACTCTCTTTGTTCGATGCATGGCCGGATCTTATTCCGGAGGGTGTGGATACATATTTCACTCCGGGTATGCTGTTCAGCCCGATGGTTTTCGGTATTACTTTCTGTGTGTGTTTTATTCTGAACTTCTTCTCTGCGCTATTCCCTGCACTCAGGGGCCTGAACAGAGAGATTGTAGCTTCGTTGTACGATAAAAACTAATGCCATATGTTGAGGTTGATACTTAAGCAGTTGTGGGCAGGCAAACGATCCAATGGCTGGATGATGGGTATGCTGATCCTAGTTACTTTTTTTCTTTGGATCGTGATAGACCCGCTGTTTGTGTTGCTGGCCAATAAAGCCATTCCCCAGGGATACGATACAGATCAGACCTGTCTTCTTACTGTATCTTCTTATCCTTCTGTGCATTCCAGATACAAGGAGGAAGAGTCTACGGATTCTGCCATGCACGCCAATTTTCTTCGTATCCTGGATGAGGTGCGGAGGTATCGGGGAGTAGAGGCTGCTACCCTCGTGATCGGCTATCCTTTTTCTACCGGTTATAACGGTTGTATGATCTATAAGGATACTTTTTCCCTGCAGGTACAGACCATGGGGATGTATCGGTACGGAGAATACTTTCAGGTATTCCGTATCGCAGATGTGAACACCGGAAAGTGGGAGGGACTGGACGAGAAAATACATGATCCCGGACAAATGGTTATTACCCGTGGAATAGAACAACTTCTTTTTCCAGGACAGAACGCCGTGGGACAGACTTTTACTCTGGGAACTGACCAGGAGTATAGGGTGGCAGCAGTAGTGGATGACTTCAAAGCCCGAAGTGTGTCGCAGCCCAATCCTCTGTTCTTCTTACCTAAAGATAAGTTGTATCTTTATGGTTCACCCAGGATTGCTTTCCGCATCTGTGACGATCTGTCCGTAACCCGTTTTATGGAAGAATTTCAGCGTGAAATGCGATCCCGGGTTTCAATAGGTAACTATTACTTTCTCCGTTTGGAAGACTTTCATTCGATCCGTAGAAAGAGTGAATATCTCCTGGGGGCTACCAATACCTTGCGGCGTCAGAGTGGGATGACTGTCTTTTTCCTGTTGTCTGTCTTTCTGGGGGTATCGGGGACCTTCTGGGTACGCAGTACCTCGCGCCGGGGTGAGATCGGGCTGATGATCGCGTTGGGGAGTAGTCATCGGAATATACGAAGGAGTTTTCTGCTGGAATCCTGGTTGCTCACTACCATAGCCTGGATTGCAGGTATATTGATGGTTCTTCAGAAGGTCTGTTTTTCCGGATTCGCTTACGACGATAAGGCAGTCTATCTGGAAAGCATGAATTCCATGTACATACAGAATCTGCCTGTACCTCATTTCCTGGTGGTCAGCCTGATCGTCTATCTGCTGCTGATAGGCATCGCTTTTGTCGCTACCTGGATACCTGCCCGTCGTGCCGCGGCAACGGAACCTTCCGAAGCCCTGAGGGACGAATAGAAACAGAACAAAATAAGATAGAATCTATAATTTAAATGTATCAAGTTATGATCCGACTTACATCGCTTACCAAAATTTACCGTACCAATGAGATTGAAACGGTAGCTCTGGAGAATGTGAATCTTACGGTAGATAAAGGGGAGTTCCTGAGCATCATGGGACCTTCGGGTTGCGGAAAGTCTACTTTGCTCCATATCATGGGGTTGCTGGATGCACCATCCAGCGGTACCATCGAGATCAACGGTACCCGTACGGAAGGCATGAAAGACAAACAACTGGCTGCTTTCCGTAACAAGACCCTGGGGTTTGTGTTCCAGTCTTTCCACCTGATCAATTCTCTGAATGTATTGGACAATGTGGAATTGCCGTTGCTCTATCGCAAAGTGAGTGCTTCCGGGCGTAGGAAACTGGCTCAGGAGGTATTGGAAAAGGTAGGATTGAGCCATCGTATGCGACACTTCCCGACACAACTTTCGGGTGGACAGTGCCAGCGTGTGGCCGTGGCCCGTGCCATCATCGGGAATCCCGAAATTATCCTTGCGGATGAGCCCACAGGTAACCTGGACTCCAGGATGGGAGCGGAAGTCATGGAGTTGCTCCATCGCCTCAATAAGGAAGACGGACGTACCATCGTGATGGTGACACACAACGAGGAGCAGGCCAAACAGACCGGCCGCATAGTACGGTTCTTTGACGGCCGCCAGGTGCAATGATATTTACGATGTACTCATTTACGATGTACGATTTATTCTTTTGTCATGACTATCATTGGATAATTTATGCAAAGGAATGTTGGAAAGATAAATATCCTGAGCATCCCTGTGTAGAGACGCATATTTGCGTCTTCGCGATACAGATTCAACATCGCAGCGCATATCTGGGATCAGTGTATCCAACATTCGTAGACAGTTTCAAACAGACGCAACTATGCGTCTCTACAGGCGAACGATCGTTCGTGTATTTGACATTTCAATCGTAGATCAAACTACTTCTTATAGTATCAAACAGATTAAAACTAAATGAAGATAAAAACTATAATATTCGGATTTATCCTTTCTCTTCTTGCTTTTGTATGTATGTTGCCTGTTTCCGCTGAGACTCCCGAGTGCGAACAGAACAAGAAGAATAAAACGAACGATTCTTTTGCTTCCGTAACCCGTCAGGTGGAGCCTTTCACCGAGATCGAACTCATTTGTGTAGGTAGTATCCTGTTTACTCCATCCGATACCTACTCGCTTCGGCTGGAAGGTACGGAAGATTACGTGAAGTCCGTAACAACGGAAGTAAATGGCTCTACATTGCAGATCGAATGCAAAGAGAAAAAGAAATTTAATAAGGGTAAGATACAGATGACAATACATCTTTCTGCCCCTTCCCTGGAAGCGGTAATTATCAAAGGAGTGGGAGACTTTACCAATGAAGGATCGCTGCGATGTGATGAATTGACTTTGCGTCTGCAAGGAATCGGCAACTTCAGTGTAAATAATCTGAAGGCTGATTACGTCTCTCTGGATCTGACGGGTGTGGGAAATATGAAGGTAGACCTCGAATGTGACCACCTGTATGCCCGCATGAGCGGTGTAGGTCAGATGGAACTATCCGGACGTACGCGTGTGGCGGATATCTGGAAAACCGGGGTCGGCAGTCTGAACAGAAGCCATCTGAAAGTTATGGAAAGTAAATAGTTAATAGAAAGGGTATTCCCATGATCAAACAGTATTTTCAGCAAGCGATATATGAGTTAAAAGCTCATCCGTTGTTGTCTGCGATCTCTATCATAGGAACGGCATTGGCTATATGCCTGATCATGGTATTGGTTGTGATGCAGCAGGTGAAGGTGGCTCCCTTTTATCCGGAGACCAACCGTGACCGTACGTTGCATGTGAAATATGTAAGTAGTCAGAGCAAAGGCGGTGACGGCGGGTATTCCAACAACGGTCGTATGAGTATGAAGGTGGGGCGGGAGTGTTTTCGCCGGTTGACTGTTCCGGAAGCTGTGACCATTTACTCCTATCCACACGAAATGCTCGTATCCGTACCGGCTACTTCCGCTGTTACCGTGGGGGTGAAACAGACAGACGAGCAATTCTGGAAAGTCTTTCCGTTTACCTTTATAGACGGCAGACCTTTTGATGAGGCCGAGTCTGAGGCGGGCATTCCCGTGGCTGTGGTCAGTGAAAGTGTAGCCCGGGAGTTGTTGGGCAGCGCACAGATCGCAGGCGAACGGATCCGGCTCAATTATACCGAATATACAGTATCGGGGGTTGTCAGAGATGTTTCCACGCTGGCCAGTAGCGCGTATGCACACGTGTGGATACCTTATTACTCAACGGATCTGGTCCGGAGCGACGGAGATCTTTCCGGTTCATTTACGGCAGCTATTCTGGCGCGCGACCGCAGTGATTTCCGGGCTATCCGTCAGGAAACGGAGCAGTTGCGTCTGCATTTTAATGATGCGCTCAGTGAGAGTGAACTATTTTACAGGGATCAGCCGGACGATCAGGAAGTCTATATGGAGAGAAAATGGGCCAATGTAGCACCTGACATGAAGAAGGTAAAACAAAGACGATGGATCCTCTTTGCCTTGTTGCTTATCATCCCTGCTATCAATCTGAGCTCCATGACGCAATCGCGCCTGAGGCAACGGACCAATGAGATCGGACTACGCCGCTCTTTCGGTTCCACCCGTTTCCAGGTCTTGTGGCAGATATTGATGGAGAACCTGGTGCTCACAGCCTGGGCTGCTCTGGCAGGGCTGATCATTTGCTTTATGGTCTCTTACTTCTGGGGAGAAAGCCTGTTTTCTTCTGCCACGATCGGTGTCAGCCCCGAAATCCGGTTTTCTATGTTGATGCGGCCTGTTACGTTTGTATACGCGGTTTTGTTTTGCCTGCTTTTCAATCTGTTGAGCACGGGCATTCCCGCATGGAAAGCATGTCGCACCTCTATCACCACCTCTTTGAATTCGAAATAGCTATGGGTATAATAGATCAAACACAAATGAAGTAGATCTGGTACGAAAGACGTATCAATCTGTGGCCATGGGTCGAATTGTTGTTGGTCAGCGTGGTATTGTGGTATGTGGTAGATGAGTTATACACCACAGCCTATGTATATCTGGAACCCAAAGGGTTCAGTATCGAAGATACCTATCTGCTCCATATCGGAACATTGCCTCCGAACAGTCATGAATACATTTCCAGGAACGATGACGAAGAGAAAGCCGGAACAGACCTGTTGCGGATCGTGGACCGGTTGCGGCTTCATCCGGAAGTAGAGGCGGTCAGCCTGTCCATAAACTCCTATCCCTACAACGGTTCGAACACGCATACAAGTGTCGGTATAGATACGTTATCCTCAGGCACTGTTATGCGCCGGGCCACAGCAGACTTCCTGAAAATATTCCGGTATCGGGGGCTTCAGGGAGAGACACCGGAAGAACTGATCTCCCTGCTGACAGAGAAGAAGACTTTTATCGCGGGAGATAATCTGTTTCAACGCGATTATGGGATCTCTTTGGAATCTTTTACAGGAAGGGATTTTTATTTCGGAGGTGATACGTTGAATACCCGCCGGCTGGTAGCAACTACTCACCCTGTAAGATACAGTGACTTTTCTTCTATATATGGTTCGAGATATATTTTTTATGTGATAGATGAGAGCGAGATCGCGGAGCTTGACGAGAGGAGGGTGGTCTATTACGAACTCTGCCTGCGCACCCGATCCGGGACTGCTCCGGGTTTTGAAGATCGTATCCGTCAGGATTTTGAGACCCATTACCGGAGTGGAAACCTTTTTATAAAAGGCATTCAGTCTATGGAAACGGTGCGCCATCGTTTTCAGTTGGACGAAATGAACGAACTGCGCAACTATCTGTGGGGAGTGGGTTTCCTTCTTGTCAATATTTTCCTGGGCCTGTTGGGTACCTTCTGGTTCCGTACGCAGCAGAGAAGGAGCGAACTGGCACTCCGGATGAGCTTTGGAAGTACTCGCCGGCAGATATTCTCTTATCTGTTGAAGGAGGGCCTGTTCCTGTTGGTCCTGGCCACTCTCCCTGCCCTTGTCATCGACCATCTATTGGCCATAAATGAGTATAACAGTTGGCTGAACGGACACTATCTGGAGGCCGGACGATTTACACTAACCGTAGGGATCACCTTCGTATTGATTGCTATCACCATGGTAGCGGGTATCTGGTATCCGGCCCGGCAAGCTATGGGTATACAGCCTGCCGAGGCGTTGCATGAGGAATGACCAACCAACAAACAGGTGATTGCCCGCCCGAAGAAGAGCGGGAAGCGGCGGATACAGGGATATGCTGTAAAGATCTGATCCGGTAAAAACAGCTACAGGATTGTCCAGACCCTCAGGGAATAAATTTTAAGATGATGGCTTAGTCTGTGAAGTTTTCAGAAATGACTTTTTGTTGTTATTTATTTGATAACACTATCAAAATGTAAGATAATTGGTTTGGTTTTGTGACGGATCATAAATCTATTTTTCTTCTTCTGGGAGATTCCGGAGATGAAAAGTTACATTTTTATACAGAAATAAGCCGGAAATGCTCCGAAATACAAGGCAAAAAGGAGATTTCTCCATGAAAACCGGTGATTTCTTCCATGGAGTCTGGGGCAAGACTCCATGGAAGATTGTCTGAGATTCCATGGAAGGTTGCAGGAAACTCCATGGAAGGTTACAGGAAACTCCATGGAATCTTTTTTTTGAAGCTATTTTCTACGTACAAAAAGAGGGATCTTATTCTATCCGAACCCGAAAGGAAGATGAAATGAATGTGCCTGATTGATTAGTTTATCGACTTTTTAATGTGTAATTAATAGCATTGCAGTCTTTTTGATATCAATATGATCTATTTTGTGCCTTTGTGTTGATGATTTGTATTTTGCTTATACGATTTCCTTGTCTTTTTTCTGATCACCTTTTATCCTGGTCGCTGAAAAACGAAAGGATGGCGATTAGAGATATCATTTTGTCATTTTGATAGTCTTCCTGATCCTGATGTAGTCATCTCATCTGCTTGAATACACACATAGTTGCATTTATTCAAAAGGTTTCAACTGAAAATGTATGCAATGCAGGAGATATATGCCCGTTGGATTGGCGCCGGTATGTCGGGTCTGTAACGCGGAGACGCAAATATGCGTCTCTACCTATAAATAACCTATACAAAATATCTTTACTTTTCGGATTTAAATTTATCTTTGTGCCATTACTATTGAAAAACTTCACCGGATGGATACGTTACGAAAGGTCGGGATTTGTATACTTGTATGTTGGAATATGTTAGGGATATATTCCGCAGATCGGCCCTATCGGGTTCTTTTTATCCAGTCTTATATGGAAACAGATCCCTGGGCAGGGACCATGAAGCAGGGGATAGAAGATGGGTTCAGAAATGCTTCGTTGGAGGTAGAACTGACCGTGGAGTATCTACAGGCACACTATTGGAACGCGAAACAGGAAGAACAGGTGATGTACGACATCTGTCTGCGGGCCATAGAAACAGAAACAGATCTGATCCTGACGGCTTATGATGAAGCTTTGTATTCCTTATGGGCTTGCCGGGACTCTTTGGAACTGAGTATTCCTGTGGTATTTTTCGGAGTGGAATTCCTCAATTACGAAGTGCTCAGGCAATTTCCGGATGTAACCGGATTTGTTACTCCTTCCAGTTACAACGGGATGTTACAAACAGCCCGATCCCTGTTCCCGGAGCGCAAACGTATTATTACCGTGACCAGCAACAGCCGGTTCATCAAACAGGCCTACCAGCGTTATATGGAAGACTGGGAAATTTTCCTGGCAGAGAATCCCGGGTACGAACAGTATGTATACAATTTAGATGAAGATCCGATCATTGATATTCTGTATGAGATCAATGTCTCTGACCATGCGGAAGAGGCCATCCTGGTCTCTCCCTACTGGGGTCTCTTTACTCCTCTGATCGCTTCGGTATCCAAAGTCCCTTGTCTGGCGGTAAACGGCAGGGCATTGGGGCAGGGAGCGGTAGGGTCGTTCGGCACCAATCCGTTCGAATTTTCCCGGCTGGCCGCTTTGCGGGGAGCAGAGATCCTCAAAGGGACTTCTCCCTCTTCTTTTCAGATTGTGCCCAGCGAGGTATTTCAGGTATTTGATTATGAACTGCTCCATCAGTTTGGCATTTCCAAAGAGAATCTGCCCTCCGGCAGTATCGTGATCAATGAGCCTTATCACGATAAGTATCCGGTGATCTTCGCGCTCGTCTTAGGGGTATTTTCATCAATTCTGATTTTTATTGTCTGCAAACTGATCCTGACCAACCGCCGGGAATACCGTCATCGTATCCAGGCACAGACCCGTCTGCAATTGCAGGAAGAGTTGGTGGCTCAGCGCAACGAGTTCGATCATATATTCCACTCCATGCGCGACGGGCTCATTACTTTCGATACGGAGTTCCGGATCCATTATACCAACCTTGCGCTGCACCGGATGCTCAAACTACCGGATGAAACGGTGGTCAGACCCTACGAGGGTATGACGGCGGATGCGGTGTTTCAGATCTACAACAACGGTGAGGAGATCCTGTATCCGATGTTGCGGCAGGTGCTGGAGACAGATAGCAGTCTGGCTATACCCGAAGGGTCATTTATACGGGATCTGCAGGCGGGTCATAATTTCCTGATAGCCGGCGTGATGGTACCTGTCCATGGCAACGACGGAATGACCGGTGTGGCTCTCTCTTTACGTAATATCTCCGAGGAGGAGATGCAGAAACGCTTTTTCCGGATGGCTATCGAAGAGAGTCCTGTGTATCCCTGGCAATACAATGTAGAAAACGACTGTTTTGCTTTTCAGGAAGGTTTTCTCTCTTCCTGCATGGGACTGCCTGCTGAGGTATCTGTACTTAGCCGTACCGAACTGGGAGCGATGATACATCCGGAAGACCGGAAGCGGGCGCAGCTCACTTTTGAGAGGATGCTTGAAGAGGATAATGCGCAGCTCAGAGTGAGTGCCCGCTACAGGAACGGGACCGGGCAGTACGAATGGTGGGAATTCCGTTCTTCCGTTTTCAGTGGTATGGACGAAGCCACTCCGTATGATGTCCTGGGAGTGTGTCAGAGTATCCAGCGTTACAAAGAAACGGAAGAGCAACTGATCTCCGCGCGTGACCGGGCTATGGAGGCAGATAAACTGAAATCGGCTTTCCTGGCCAATATGAGTCACGAGATACGTACCCCGCTCAATGCCATTGTCGGTTTCTCCGATCTGTTGCGCAACTTTGAGGCTTTCAGTAAAGATGAGATCGAACAGTTTGTGGAAACCATCACTACCAATTGTGAACTGTTGCTGGCCCTGATCAGTGATATCCTGGATCTGTCACGTATCGAGTCCAACTCCATGGAATTCCATTTTGTATCTCATGACCTGACGCAGATCCTGACCGAGGTATATCACTCGCAACTGCTGAATATGCCGCCCAATGTGAAGCTGCTCCTCCAGGTGCCGGCGGAAGAGAAACGTATTGTTACAGATGCTGTCAGGCTGAAGCAGGTGATCAATAACCTGATCAACAATGCTGCCAAATTCACTCGGCAAGGACATATTACGTTTGGATATATCGATCCATGTGAGGAGTATACCTGTTTCTTTGTGGAAGATACAGGACCTGGTATGGAACAGGAAAAACTGGATCATATCTTTGATCGTTTCTATAAGATCGACAATTTCACGCAGGGGGCCGGGCTGGGACTCAGCATCTGTAAGACGATCGTAGATCGCCTGCACGGAACGCTGGAGGTAACCTCGGAAGTGGGGGTAGGTACGCGGTTCACCGTGTGTATACCGAATCAGAACGGATAACGGTGTCTTCAGGCGTTCGTCTGCGTACAAGGTGTCCGGAAACGGACACTTTCTGTTTGTTTTTGTTGACCGTTTGGGAGGCTGTATGCAAAATGAGAAGGATGAATAAACCCTTTCCGGCAAATGTATCCGGCAGGTTCTCTTTGGCGCCGGGCTATTTCTGTGGGGGAGCAGTCTTGTTATACCGGGTTCTGGCACATGGTTTGCTTTTCCGGATAGAAAACAAGACAAGATATGAGATCGTACTTTCTGTTATTTATCTTCCTTATCTTCTTCACTTCGCAGGCTAAGGCACAAAACGAACGTCCCATTACGCTGGAAGAGACGATCGACCTGGCACGCATTCAATCGGTAGATGCGGCTGTGGCGTTGAATGAACTGAAAACGGCGTATTGGGAATACCGTACCTTTCGCGCGGATCTGTTGCCGGAGATGAGTTTCAAAGGAACGCTTCCTGACTACAATAAGTCTTACAATGCCTATCAGCAGGAAGATGGAAGCTATACGTTTGTCCGTAACAATTCACTCGGACTCTCGGGCAATCTGTCTATCGATCAGAATATCTGGTTCAGCGGCGGTACGTTGTCGCTGACCTCTTCCTTAGATTTTATCAATCAGCTGGGCAATAACAGCTACAAACAGTATATGTCCGTACCTGTCGGTGTACAGCTGATCCAACCGGTGTTCGGGGTGAATCATACGAAATGGAATCGGCGCATCGAGCCGGTGCGATATGCGGAGGCAAAAGCTGCTTTCCTCACCGCTACCGAACAGGTGACCATGAACGCGATTGCTTATTTCTTTAATCTGCTGATGGCCAAAGAACAATTGGGAACCGCCCGGCAAAACCAGTTGAATGCCGATCGCTTGTATGAGGTAGCACAGGCCAAACGGCAGATGGGGCAGATCTCTGAGAATGAATTGCTGCAGTTGAAACTGGCTGCGCTCAACGCTCAGGCCAGCCTGACGCAGGCAGAGAGTACACTGAATGCCCGCATGTTCCAGCTACGTGCTTTTCTGGGGCTATCCGAACAGGATGTTTTAGACCCTGTGATCCCGGGGAAAGTACCGGAACTGGAGATGGTATACGATGTGGTGCTGGAGAAGGCTCTGGCACGACACTCGTTCGCGCAGAGTATCCGTCGCCGGCAGTTGCAGGCAGATTACGAGGTGGCTGCGGCCCGGGGCAATCTGCGGAGTATAGATCTCTTTGCGAACTTCGGATATACAGGTCGGAACAATCAACTCTCTTCGGCCTACCGGGATCTGCTCGACAATCAGATCGTAGAGGTAGGGATCACGATCCCCCTGGTTGACTGGGGCAAGCGCAAAGGAAAGGTGCAGGTGGCCAGGAGCAACCGTGAGGTGGTGATGTCGCGTATCCGGCAGGAAGAGATCAGCTTCAATCAGGATATCTTCCTGCTGGTAGCTAATTTCAATAATCAGTCTGCGCAGCTGATGATTGCGGAAGAGGCAGACAAGATCGCTCAGCAACGTTACAAAACCAGCATTGAGACCTTCCTGATCGGCAAGATCAATACCTTAGATCTCAATGATGCGCAGAATTCAAAGGATGAGGCCAAACAGAATCACATCAATGAGTTGTATTATTACTGGTACTACTTCTATCAGCTTCGTAGCCTGACCTTGTGGGATTTTGAGCAGAACAGGGATCTGGAAGCGGATTTCGAACGAATAGTGCGCTGATAAAGTCTTTATTTGCGTAACTGGTTCTCTTTTTCAGGAAGAGAAAACATATTTCACGAAAAAAAGTGTAAGTTTGGGGACGTGAAGGGAGGTACGATTGGACGATTGACGAACCAACGGTCGACGAAGTCAACCAACGGTCAGCAAAGGGATTTACAATGTACGATTTGGAATACATGGTTCTTATGGGGTGGTTTACTTGTAGAGACGCACGGCGTGCGTCTCCGCGATATACGTCCAATACATATATGTAAAAATATGTAGTACCCATGTATATACTATGGATGTACAATGGAAGGAACAGGTCTCCGACCATTTTGTGACACCTGTTTATGTAGAAACGATATAGATCTTTTATACGAATCTGTTTCTGATGAGAAAACATACCGTGTACATGGGTTTGTTGGACGTACGCCGCGGAGACGCACGCCGTGCGTCTCTACAGGTGGATGATAACAGATGAGTACATGGATTTCAAATCGAACATCCGGAATCGTTCCATTGTATATCTCTCCGCGTTCTCATATAAAGGATATAGACTAAATAGACTAAATCATATGATTCTTGTTATTGACGACGATAGCGCCGTACGTTCTTCCCTGAGTTTCATGCTCAAACGTGCCGGTTATGAGGTACAGACGGTACCCGGACCCCGGGAAGCTATGGATGTGGTGCGTGCCGTGGCACCCGAACTCATCCTGATGGATATGAACTTTACACTCACCACTACCGGAGAGGAGGGACTTACGCTGCTCAGGCAGGTGAAGATATTCCGTCCGGAAGTCCCTGTGATCCTGATGACCGCCTGGGGAAGCATCCAGCTGGCTGTTCAGGGAATGCAGGCCGGAGCGTTTGATTTTATTACCAAACCCTGGAACAACGCGGCATTGCTGCAACGGATCGGGACGGCACTGGAACTTACCCGCGCTCCGAAAGAAGAAGACAAAGCAGGTTCCGGTACACTGAAACGGCATCGCATCATCGGTCGCTCCAAAGGACTGACGGATGTACTGGAAACGGTAGGGCGCATTGCCCGTACCAATGCTTCCGTACTGATCACCGGAGAGAGTGGCACCGGAAAGGAACTGATCGCTGAGGCGATCCATATCAACAGCCAGCGCGCGGATCATCCGTTTGTAAAGGTGAACCTGGGAGGCATCTCGCAGAGTCTTTTTGAAAGCGAGATGTTCGGGCATAAGAAAGGGGCGTTTACCGATGCTTCTTCCGATCGCCTGGGACGTTTTGAAATGGCCCATAAGGGTACGATCTTTCTGGATGAGATCGGCGAACTGGACTTGTCGTGCCAGGTGAAGCTCTTACGCGTTCTGCAGGATCAGACGTTTGAGGTACTGGGAGATAGCCGACCCCGGAAAGTGGATATACGTGTGGTGAGTGCCACCAATGCCGATCTGCGCAAGATGGTCGGGGAGCGTACGTTCCGGGAAGATCTCTTTTATCGGATCAACCTGATCACCATACAATTGCCTGCTTTGCGCGAACGCAAAGAAGACATTCCGTTGCTGGCCCGTTATTTTGCAGACTTGCAGGCAAAGGCCAACGGACTGCCCCGTACCGACTTCTCTTCCGACGCGCTCACTTTCCTGAGCCGGTTGCCCTTCCCCGGCAACATCCGGGAGTTGAAGAACTTAGTAGAGCGTACCATCTTAGTGAGTGGCAAAGAGCGTCTCGGAGCTGCTGATCTTGAAGCCCAGTATCACCGGGCAGATGAGCCGGCAGTGGCAGCAGGTACCTCTCTGGCGGGGATGACCTTAGATGAGATTGAACGGCAGACCATTCTGCAGGCACTGGATCAGTACAGAGGAAACCTGAGCCAGGTGGCTCTGGCTCTGGGCATCAGTCGCGCGGCTCTGTATCGCCGGCTGGAAAAATACAACATAACCGTTCACAACTCCTGATGCGATGCGCCTGAAAGGTCTTTTCTGGGTGTTTGCACTTTTGCTGCTTACGGCACTGGGTTTCCTGACCTATAAAGTGGCCTATGCTACTCCGTGGATGTTCTATTTGCTGGAGGGGCTTATCCTGGTGACTGTTTGTTTCCTGATCGTGTTTTACCGCAGGATCGTCAGACCCTTGCATACCATCGGGAGTGGGATGGAGTTGTTGAGGGAGCAGGATTTCAGTAGTCGCCTGAGTCTGGTGGGGCAATATGAAGCCGATCGGGTGGTGAAGGTATTTAACCGCATGATGGAGCAACTGAAAAATGAACGGTTGCGTATGCGCGAGCAAAACCACTTTCTGGATCTGCTGATCCATGCTTCCCCGATGGGAGTGATCCTCTTGTCGCTGGACGAGCAGCTGACGCAGCTCAATCCGATGGCCCTGAAGATGCTGGGAGTATCTCAGGAAGAAGCGCTTCTTCGTAAGATCACCGAAATAGATTCTCCGCTGGCGGCAGAACTGGCTTCTATCCCTCTGGGAAAGACACAGATCGTCCGGCTCAACGATTCCAATATCTACAAATGTACGCATTCCTCTTTCATCGACAGAGGGTTCCATCATCCTTTCTATCTGATCGAAGGGCTCACGGAAGAGGTGTTCCGGGCAGAAAAGAAAGCTTATGAAAAAGTGATCCGGATGATCGCGCACGAGGTAAACAACACCACAGCGGGTATCACCTCTACGTTAGATACCGTGGCACAGGCTCTGGAAGAAAACGAGGGGATGGAAGAGATCAGGGAAGTGATGGGTGTATGTGTGGAAAGGTGTTTTTCCATGAGCCGGTTCATCACCCGCTTTGCCGATGTGGTCAAGATCCCGGACCCCCATTTGTCTGCTGTGGATATGAATGAACTGATAGCTACCTGCAAGCGGTTTATGGAAGGCATGTGTGCCGATCATGGGGTGACGATCCGTATGGAATTGTCGGAGCAGCTTCGTCCGGTGCAGATGGATGCCGCGCTCATCGAGCAGGTAGTAGTTAATATCATCAAGAACGCGGTAGAAAGTATCGGTGAGAACGGAGAGATCACGATCCGTACATTTGCACCTGCCGGTATAGAAGTCATAGACAATGGTGCAGGCATCTCCAAAGAGACAGCAGCTAAATTATTTACTCCTTTCTTCTCTACCAAGCCCAACGGACAAGGTATTGGCCTCATTTTTATCCGTGAGATCCTGAGCCGTCACGGATGTACCTTCTCGTTGCGTACCTATGCCGATGGACTGACACGTTTCCGTATCCTATTTCCGTAATCGGTCGAACAGATCGCCTAAGCTCACCTGCCACCGCATACCGATGGTGACGCGGTTGGTCATTTCGTTGTGATAATTGTCGTACCACATCTCTCCGTAGCTGACGTAATTGAATTGGTAAACAGCATGAAAACGAAGATCCTGTTTGTCCAGAGGATAGTATTCCATACCTGCCGCTCCGCTCCATCTGCGCTTGCTCATGGTTTTCTCTTCCGCGTCCTGCTGGTAGTCGAAGGAGAGTTTCAACAAAGGAGAGAGTTTTCCCAGTCGCAGGCGGCTCGTCATAGATACAGACAAATTATCGGCTACGATGTAGTTATCTGTCTCCTCGTCCAACGACATATTCTCCCGGTATCTGCCGGCATACGCGTCCAGTTCTCCGAAGTAATGGTTGTGTCTGAACTGTGCTCCCAGCGTCAGCCAGTTGAAAAAATGTTTGTTCCCGGCTTGTATCATGGTATAGGCTATGCTGGCATTCATGTTGCGATCGGGTGTATATCCTGCCGCGTTGAGTGTATAGGCAAACGAGCGGTTTTCGTTGTAGACCAGCTGATCTCCCGTCACATCAGATACCTGCAGGGCCAGACTGATGTTCTTCCAGTTGCGACGCGCGGTGGCACCTACCTGGCTGATGAGGAAATTGTCGAAGACCAAGCTCAGCAGGTAGAGATCACTGGGATCATAATCCGTTTCGTAGGTACCGAAAAGCAGGTTCTGTTTTCCGATCGTGAAATCCCATTTCCAGCCGCGCGGGGCAAAATGGACAAAGGCATCTAAGGTATTGGCCATGTAGCGGTCGCTCTCGCGAAAGGGCGTGTCGTTGAGCCGTTGCTGTACCCGATAGGTGATACCCGGGTAGAGTTCACCACTGAAAACAAGCTGTAAGGTATTCAGCTTGAAGTTCCTGGTGTCGGGGTGGCGGTTGTTCATCCAGGCATCAAAATCCGTCCGCACTTCGAGCCCTACATTCATCAACTGGCTTTGTGAATGTACGGAAAGCAGGAAAAAAGTGAGGCAAACGTGTAGAAGTAAGATATGTTTCATGGTTATCAGATACAAAACAAAAGATTTACGATGTACGGATGTACGATGTACGATTGGAAATGCAATTTAAAATATTTCCGGATCAACGGTCGGAGAAGCCAGGGGATTTACTGATTTACGATGTACTGATGTACGATTGGAAATGCAATTTAAATGATCTCCGGATCAATGGTCGGAGAGGCCCGAAGATCTATGAATGGAACCGTATTCCAGAGGGTAAATCCCTTTGCTGACCGCCTGGTTGGCTACGCCGATCTTCAATTGACTTCGTTGACCGCTGGTTCGTACATCAGTAAATCGTACATCTTTTGATTATTGATTCGTATGCAATGTATTTCCAATCGTACATCGTACATCCGTACATCGTAAATTCTTTTGTTTCCTGCTGAAAGGAAAAACAATACTATTTGGACAGGGACTTCTGCCATTTTCCGGCATAGTCGTCCAGCAGGGAGCGGATACTTTTACCGATCTTCACATAATCCTCTTTGTTCAGATTGGCCAGAGAAACGCGGATGCTCCATTCAGGCCCATCAAATCCACTTCCGTTGAGCAACACCAGAGAGGTTTCGTTGGCCAGACGGAATACCACATCTAAGGGGGCATACTCTTGGGTCAGATAGTCGATAAACTCTTGTCCGTAGATTTTCTTTCCCCATACCAGCATATCGATCTCCGCGTAATATCCGGCACGCAACGGATCTTCATCCAGCTCAAACCCCGTATGATTCCATAGTGCCTTCAGACGACTCTGGATCAGTTGGTGCATGCGGTTTTTATAGGCGTCTTTTTTGTCGAGAAGAGCAAAGGCGGCAAACAGACTCATTTGTGTCTGTTGAGGCAGAGAAAGACCGGCTGTATGGTTGAGAGCCACCATACGACTGTCGGCCACCATCCGATCGATCAGTTTCATCTTACCGGTATCCAATCCGATGGTGCCGTAGCGACGCGCGAGCGATTCTTTGATGTTTTGTGGCAGCGCGGCGATCATCTTGTCGTAGATGTTGTCCGTATGGAGCGCAATCACAGCATCGCGCCAACCCGTAGCACCGAAATATTTGGAGAAGGAGTATACACAGATCGTATTGTGCGGCAGATCGGCCATCAGCGAACGGAAATTCGGAACAAACGTTCCATACACATCGTCGGTAATGATCATCAGGTTGGGGTTGTCTTTCTTCACCACATCTTTGATGAAACTGATGGCATGTTTGTTCAGCGCGTAACTGGGCGGGTTGCTGGGGTTGATCAGGAACAAGGCTTTGATCTGTGGGTTGCGTAGTTTATCCAGCTCTTCATCCGGGTATTGCCAGGTGTGTTTGCCGTCTGTGGTCATCTGGCTGGCACGTATCTCCGTGACGTTGAAGCGATACCGTTTCAGCTCCGGGATCTCGATGTAAGGCGTGAAAGCCGGTACCATCAGTGCGATAGAGTCGCCCCGGTTGAGCAGGTAATTCTCCTGCAACGAATCAAAGACATAGCACATGGCCGCTGTTCCTCCTTCGGTGGCAAACAGATCAAAACTGCCCCGTGGCGGGCGTTTGTCGCACATCTCCTGTGCCAGATAGTCCTGTACGATCTGTTCGGTAAAATGCAGGATACGGTCGGGTACCGGATACTGATCCCCGATCACTCCCTCTGCCCATTCGTGTGCCAGTGCGTCGGGGTTGGCCTGGTGCGTATCGATCATATACTGGAAGGCCCCTTTGAGCAATTTGGCTCCGGGTTCCTTGGCATTTTCCTTGAGAAACTCTTTGAAACGTTTGCCTATCCCACTGAGTTCCGGTATGCCGGCTATCCCCTCTTTCAGTGAGAATACGCGTCTGCACTCTTCCAGGCCGAATTTGCCCAATAGGAAGAAGGCTTCGCGCGGAGTGGTAGCGATCCAGTTCGGATTGCCACGGCCTGCGTTGAGCATCATCGTAGATAGCTTCTTTCCACTGATGTTGGCCAGGTCGATCAGTTCATTTTTTAATTCGAACGGGCTGATGGTCTCCATCTTTTTTTCAAAATCTTTGGTGATATCTCCATCTCTTACTTTTTTCTTTTCCATATGGTTATTTGTTGGTCGGACTCTCTCTTTTCGTCTGTTACAAAGCCAGAGTCCATAAAGTTAAAATTCAGGTTATATACAGGTATATCCAGGGTAGTGATGTGCTACCTGATACGGAGCAGGTCTCTCTGTTCAGCTCATCAGCAATACGATCACTACCCCCCAGATGATGAGCAAGGTGTTGCCCACCGCATAGGTGATGGTGTAGCCCAGGGCGGGTGTCTGGCTGCCTACGGCATCCTGCACGGCACCCAAAGCCGCGGTGGTAGTACGTGCTCCTGCCGTACATCCCAGACTATAGGCCGGGTGGAATTTGAAAATGTATCGGGCCATCAACAGTCCCAGTATCAGCGGAATGGCTGTGGCCAGTGCTCCTACGACGAACAGGCTGAGCCCCACCTGCTGGAATCCCTGTACAAAACTGGGGCCGGCAGTGATACCTACTACTGCGATGAACATATTCAGTCCTACATTATTCAATACCCAGAGAGAAGGCTCGGGAATGCGCCCGAAGGTCGGGTGTTTGGAGCGCAGCCATCCGAATACTAAACCGGCGATCAGCGCACCGCCGCTGGTACTCAGACTGATGGGCACTCCTCCCAGTCGCAGGGTCAACGCTCCTACCAGTCCTCCGATCAGGATGCCCAGCCCGACGAACATCATATCCGTCTGATTGGTCGGACGATCTATGTATCCGATCTTGTTGGCAGCCGTCTCCACATCCTGCTTCATACCCACTAATTCGATCATATCGCCCGAATCCAACTGGGTTTGCAGGAGTACAGGGATATTTACATCGGCGCGTTTGATGCTGCGTACGCTGACCCCGTGCATGAATTTCTTGCTCCGCAGTGTTTCCAGGGTTTGTCCCGAGAAGGTCTTTTTGGTAACCATCACCGGTAGCGTCTCTGCCGGGAAATCGGTGAGCTGATAGTCAAATACCTCCGGGCCGATCCACTCTTCCTCTTCGATCACATATTCCCGGCGGCCACTCAGCACTATTTCGTCTCCCTTTTCGAGCCGGATGTCGGGGCTGACCTCTTTGACAACTCCACCTTTACGGATACGTTCTACAAAGATAAACTTATTGTCCTTTGCAAAATAGGTTTCCAGGTCACTCACGCTCTTTCCTCCTTCGAACCAATCGTTATTGATCTTGTATGCCCGGAACACCACAGGGGGCGCGGCTTGCATAAATCCCGGTTCGTCTGCTTCACTGTTGCCCATCTTTGCTTCCAGTTCTTTGCAGGCTGCTCTCACCTTGTCCAGTCCGCCCAGCATCTTAGGTCCCAGTGAAGAAACCACCCAGGCAGACCCGGCCGTACCGAAAATATAGGTCACCGCGTAGGCTACAGGTATAATGTTGATGTAACTTTGCTTGTCGGCATCACTGATACTCAGTCCGCGTATGGTATCGTCTGCCACTCCGATCACCGCCGAGATGGTTTGCGAACCCGCCAGTAGTCCGGCTGCTTCTCCCGCGTTGTATCCCATGATCTTAGCCGGGACAAAAGGAACCAGCAAGCAGAA
Organism: Bacteroides sp.; assembly: GCA_020861095.1. Classification (GTDB taxonomy): domain Bacteria; phylum Bacteroidota; class Bacteroidia; order Bacteroidales; family Bacteroidaceae; genus Bacteroides. Next base: position 989 of record JAJBTC010000157.1, on the reverse strand, counting down.
TATACACATGATCGTGGCAAACAGGACCTGTGGCAAACCGTCTTTTTTCAGTCCCCGGAAAAACTGAGGCCCCACTTTGTAACCCACCGCGAAAAGAAACAACAGGAAAAACACAGCTTTCAGCGGATCGCCGATAGGAATATTGAGTTGTCCGACCAATACACCTACCAGTAATACACTGGTGACCGTTCCCAGACTGAATTTCCCGATCTTCAACTTCCCGATCCAGAACCCCAGGAACAGGGTAAGGAAAATGGTAAGTTCAGGATGCACCCTGAGTTGATTGATTATCCATTCCATAATGTAAGATATTTGTTATTGCTATAATTGGTATATATCTTTGTTTTCCTCCTTTCGGAATAGCACCCGCCCGGAGAAAAATGAAAAAGTTCCGACAAGTTTTTATTACAACAAGAATTTGCCGGAAGTGTTTCACGGGAAATGAGATTTGTGAATCCGGTTCACAATTTGGTAATAGCCAATGGAGAGTGAAAATTCCAGGTATCTCAACGTCATCATCTACCTGTAGAGAAACGGAGAGATTTACGATTTACCGATTTACGATTTACGATTGAAATTACATTTCAGATGCAAACATACGAGACGCAAAGATATTTACGATTTACAGATTTACGAATTACGATTGAAATTACATTTTGTAAATCCCCATACATTACATTTCAGATGCAAACATACGAGACGCACGCCGTGCGTCTCCGCGGTGCAGGTCCAACAAAAAAGCCTCCTATAGTATATGCATTCCCATGCGGTATACGGAGACGCACACTATACATGGGTATCCCGAATAAATCGTTAGCATTTGAGATCCTATGCTTTATTTCAATTATTTATATCTGTTTTTTTACCCGGAGGATTTCAAGCCGTTACTTTTCCGGAAGCTATCCAAATGACACGCATGTACTCTGATTTCCTCTGAAAACCCGGAGGGTTTAATGTGCATAACCCCCAGTGAAGCGCAGTAAGGGCTT
>JAJBTC010000017.1 GCA_020861095.1 Bacteroides sp. | reverse complement strand
TATCTGGGTTTCCAAATGATGTCTTAAAAAAATATCAATAGTTTTATTATTCGCTGCAATAGCTATTTTCTGAACTCGATACAAATGATCACTGATCAATTTATAATTATCACTACCCATCGCAAGTTTGATATCCTCCCCGGTCAATCCCAATATAAACATTTCGTTCTGTTGCATACTAACGATCAATTCCTGATTGGAAGGAGGTAGTTTCTCAAGGAAATGAATCGGATAAGTTTCTTCATCCGCAGCAAGAATACGATCCCAGACCTCATTGGTGTTTTTAATAACCACCGGAATCCCAAATTTCTTCCGCTCCACTGCGTGCCAGAACGTACAACCATAGGCCCATTTGTTTTGTTCCTGATCGCTATAAATAGCAATGTGATGATTATTACCGGGTTTCACAAATCCGATTTCTTTATTGTTCCGATCTTTTCTTACCGGAACAACCGCCGAAAGACCTGTTGAACAGCGCACCGAACGAATAGGGCGTTCCAAACCGTCGTCCACATACCAGGGAATAACCCTATCACCCTGCTGCACTTCTTTAAATGCTTCTTTGGGTTTGCCACCAAATTTATCAAGCCTGTTTTTAAGAATACGTTTCACACGACCATCAATTACCTTATCTATCTTGTTAAAATTGATGTCCACCGCATATTTAATCACATATTCTTCTTTGTAACAACGGGCTTCCTCAAGAAGTAGTGATCTATCCTCATTTAAATAAATGGGATCTTTTTTTAAAGAAGCCACTGCCTTTTTTCTGTCATTCTGAAATACCGTAAGCCTCTCTTCAACTAATTGCTTAACTTTAGGATCAACGATAAGGTCAGGATTTTCAAATAAATACTTTATATTCTTTTTCTCATCTACTATCCTGATTTTACCATATACACTTTCTTCGCTCAGGGCTCCCCGCGGAACAATGATCCCGGTTTGTACAACTTTCCTGTGGCCTCTTTTACCAAATTTACGCTTTCCTTTTACCGCCACTTTTTTCCCTGGTTTAAAGGATATAAGAATACCAGCCACTGCTTTCTCTACTTCCGCAACTGCTATAGGTTGATTTATTTTAATATATTTCTCCAGTTTAGAAAGTTTTTCCCTGAATTCAAGGGTACAATCTTCTATCGTTTTATAAATATCCTCCTGAGTTTTAATGGAATTCAGCGTGTTCAAACGCTGAATAAACCCTTGTTTCGTACAGGCTATGGTCAAGGCATCCACTGCATGGTGACGGTGGTCATCTCTTTTTGTCCATCCGATGATTTTTTCTTTGGAATGAGAGGATTTTCCATGATTGCTTGTCCAGGTTTCCATCTCTGTCAGCTGATGCTCTCTGTATTTAGGTAACTGTAGTCTCATGGTAATATCTTCCCAGCCCCATATCCGCCTCAACTCTGCAGTGACTGTCCCTGTGGTACTCCATACGTTATAGCAGATAGTCTGCAAGATCTCTCGTGCCTTCTTTGCTATATATTGACTTTCCCGTAGTTGCCTTTCAATAAAATTATCAGGAATATCCTCTTTACTCATTAATAATTTATCCCGTTTACTTTTGCTTATCACCTTATTTGCATAGAGTAAATTGACACGTTCAATATATTCCTCAAAAACATGGGCAGGTTTTGCAGACATAAAATCATAGGCGGTCAAATCTTTCTTTGTAGAGTTGCATCTTTTATGAGCCAACGTTTTGTTGCTTTGGGAATCATCAAACAGCTTCACTTTCGGAATGATATGCTCTACTTCAACCTCACGACCTAATATAGCATCTGTAAGGCTTATGGGCTGACCGCAGTAGATACAGATCGCATTCAATTTTTTGTCATGATCATTAATCTCTTCGTATAACCTCCACTTCAATATATTGTTGCGGGTAGCCCTCAGGCCATATTCAGATAGCCTTTTTTTAATGATCTCATTTTCCCGTTCACGCTTTGTTATTTCTTTCTCAGTCCGATTCCGTTCTTCTTTGCTTTGTTTCAGTTCCCTTGCCAATTCGATCCTTATCTCATCAAACTTAAAATATTCCATAATATTTCCCAGTTCATCTTTCCGGCTATATTGTTCGATAATTGTATTTACCAGATTGATCATCTGATTAAGTATTTTCTCTACGATAGGTTGCCGGAGCGAATTTTTGGGTAACTGATTGAGTGTATGTTGCAATTGCCTGCTTATATTTTCATGAGCAGTTAAAGAGAAGGAATGATTATGCCCCGCATAACTCATTGCTTCGCTGTAATTGTCCCCTTCCATAAGGTAAGGCAATATTTTTCTGATAAGTCTAACGGATTTATTACCAAAGCCGGATTTTGTAAAGTCTATATGTGCCAGCTTAGTGGCTGTTTCATGATCTACATGGAATTTATTTATAAGGGCCTTTATACATTCATCTACATCATTAATAGAATATATAGTATGCCACAACTGAAATAAAGGTTCTTTCTCTACCGCAGGATCAATCATTTTGCAATCTTTTTCATTCAGGATCTCTCCGGTCTCCCTATCGTACAAGTAGCACCTGGCTTCTGTGTGAATTACTTTCAGATGGAGTTGTAACAGACCGCTGAAATCTGTTCCGGATCCCAGACATTTCTGAATAGCAGTTTTGGTCAGATTTCCCTGTATCCCTTTTTCTATTTGTTTATTAACGACATACTCTTTCTTGCTAATGCCAAGTATCTTGAACAGTTCGGAAGAGGTCATTTTCTCATGATCATCCAGGTATCGGAAGATCTTTTGTTTTTGTTCCGGAGTAATAACCAGACTTTCTCCTTTCTTATCTGTTATTTTAATGGTATGGATGTTCTCCCATATTTTTTCAATCTGAAACAGAGGTGAACTTTTGGGAGCGACTTTGGGACCTGCAAAATATTTCTTTCCTTCTTTTTCTACCCATTTTCTTTCAAACTCGCATACGGACACCAATCCTTTCTGGGATTTGAGAGGACGTTGATGATATATGATCTCGTCTCTGATTTTCTTTGTCAGTTCTTCAGACAATAAAGCCGACTGCCTTTTACATATAGCATCAAACTCTTCCATGTATGCCTCACGAGGAAACACATTGTCCTTTACCCGGAAATAGGGATCTATTCGTAATTGTTCAAAGAAGTATTGACCAATGGTAAATCCTTTTTCTTTCAGCAATTGATGTCTGTTTTTTACCTGTGCAACATATTCGGCATCTTTTTTATTCTGACTGGCATCCATCCGGCCACTTTTATAACCGCGTTTTTGATTGAGCCACAATAATAGTCGTCCAAGTTCCTGCTTGGTTATGTCCTGGGTAACCGCTTTACTCCTTAACTCCCAGAGTTCCATCTTAGGCATTTTTCTTAGTTCCTCAGCAGGCATCATATCATTTTTTATTAAAATGTCGATGAGGAATTTCCGTCTTTGCTGATAACGGTCATAACCTTTGCGAACAGTACGGGCTTTTGTACGTAGCGCGTTGCGACTTTCGCCAGTACCCTTACTAAAGTCTTTTCCTTCTGTACCTTCATAGGGTATTACCCTACTTCCAAGATTCAAAATTTGTGTGTATGTGTCGTTTTCCTGTATGACTGCCCATCCAATAGATGCGGCTCCCAGGTCTAACCCAAGAATTGTTTTCATCGTGTAGTATCAAAAAATGTATTGAAACGCAAGATAATTATATTTTTTAGATAAATTAGTATAATTAGAAAAATATAATTATCTTTGCATCAATTTGAAAGCTAATCACAATAAGGATTTTATCCGTTGTGAAAACATGTAAGGTGGGGAAACTCGCCTTTTTTTATGGGCAGAAAGGAGCAGGAATCGGTGGAAGAAAATCACTTCCCGATACACCTCCGATTGATATAAGCCATAAACTTCTCTTTATAATTCTCTCCGATCGGTATATAGATATTGCTATCGAAAACAATACGGAACCGGGAGATCTCCAGGATGCGGGACAGATTGACAATAAACGAACGGTGCACCCGCATGAAATGTGACTCAGGAAGTTGTTCTTCCAGACTTTTCATACTGATCAGACTGGTGATAGGATCGGGGTCGCCCTCTACAAAGAGATGTACATACTCGTTCTTTGCCTCGATGTATCTGATATCCGCAACATTGACACGTATCATCTTATATCCCGATTTGATAAACAGGAACTCCTGCTCCGGCGACACAGCATCCTCTCCCTCCTGTGTCTCCCTCAACCGGTATTCCCATTGTTTGTGCGCCTTATCCGCCGCACGCAGGAACTCCTGAAAGTCAAAAGGTTTGAGCAGATAATCCACCGCGTCCATTTTGTACCCTTCAATGGCGTATTCCGGATAGGCTGTCGTGAAAACAACCAATGGACGAACGAGTAACGAACGAAGCAGATCCATACCCGACAGATCGGGCATATTGATATCTATGAACAGCAGATCGATCTCCTCTTCTCCCAGAGCAGAGATAGCTTCATACGCGTCGCGGCACAACCTCACTAATTGCAGAAAAGGCACCTGAGAGATATAACTCTCCAACTGCGCCAGTGCCAAGGGTTCATCATCTATGGCCAGACATCTCATGGTTGAATGGGTATCATCAGTAAAACTTCAAAGCGACCGGAATGATCCTGTATGGAAAGGGTATAATTGTTTCCGTACAGCAGTTTCAGTCTTTTACGGATATTCTCCAGGCCAATCCCTTTGTGCTGCTCTTCCGCCTTTTCCCGGATGGTGTTGACGCAGTGAAAAACCACATGTTCCTCTTCCAGACGGAGAGAGACAGAGATATACGAATTGTTGCGGTAACTGACCCCGTGCTTGAAGGCGTTTTCCACAAAAGAGATAAAAAGCAGCGGCGGAATACTGATCTCCGGCACCTGGGCAGGCAGGGAAGTCTCGACACAGACTTTTTCCGTATACCTGATCTTCATCAGTTCGATGTAATTGTTCAGGAACTGTACTTCGCGGAGCAACAGGATGTATTTGTGACTGGATTCATAGAGCAGGTAACGCATCATCTTGGAAAGTTCCAGGATGGTTTTCTTGGCTTTCTCTACATCCATATCCATCAATGCATGGATATTGTTCAGGGTATTCATAAAGAAATGAGGACTGATCTGATACTTCAGATACTCCAGTTCCATCTGCAAACGATGCCGCTCGATGTCACGCATAACGGCCTCCTCCCTGACCGATTTGAAAAATTGTTTGATAGCTACATGGAACCCGATCAGCAGGATGGCAATAAGCAGGTTGATAAACATGAAGGCAAACCTGGAAGGTACCGGTCCCTTTCCCGGAAGCAGATCTCCCCGGCCAGGACCCTTTCCACGCAACGGCCGCTCTCCAAAGAGAGAATCCGGTTGCGCGGCAGAGGGCGATTGGTGCCGGTCGTATGCTCTGTCCCGTATCTCTTCAGACGCATGTCTGCGAGGCGGTTTATGATCCGGAGGTCTGTACGAAAACGAAAATAGACTGAATACCACAACAACCAGACATACGGTCGAGAGAATATAATAAAAGTATTTGTTCCGGAAAAGCAGGTAAGGAGCCAGCAGGTAGTTGTTTACCAGAAAAATAAAAAGGAAGGGCAGAAAACGCTCCCACAACATATATACCGCCCGCCAGTTGAATGTCTCCCCGCCACCGGAGAAAAAGATAAAGGCATACGCCAATACAGGAGTCAGAAAAACGATCAGCCAGATGACAAGATACAACAGCTGCTCGGGGAGATATCGATTGTAAGGTAACTTCATGGCTTCTCAGTTCGTCATTGCTTCTTTTCAAAGATAGAAGAAAAGCGAAAAACATTCAAAATATTATCGACCAACACCATTATTTTGCCGCTCAACTTTACCAACCGCTACCGGGTCTGCCTCCGCCACCCGGACTACCGCCTCCACCCCCGGAAGTGCTACCCACCTGAGTCACCATGGAACTAAGGGTAAATGTATGCAGTGTAGTACCTCCGGAATAGGTGTTGTCCGTGATATAGCCGTAGTAATCGGTCCCGCCCGCGGATGTCCCACCGGAACAGATAGTATAGTTCTGATTGGTCTTCAAAGCCGGCCCACTGTACAACACGGTCATCTGCGAATAGCTTCGCGGAAGCCGGAAAGTAAGAACACCCGTACCATCGTCCGCGGCGATATGCAACAAGTCTCCGCTGCTTCCCGAACCGCCATAGATCACAGCAGGTTGGGTACACGCAGAAGAGGTTGGTGTACTGGTACCTCCACCTACTCCCAATACAGTGCCACCTGTGATGGCGAAAGTATGGTTGTCACAATCAATCCCGTCTTCCGGCTGGGTCGTGCCGCAGGCAATCACCAGCCCTCCGGAGATACTAAGGGTACCATTGGAGTCTATCCCATCGTTATTGGTACTGTAACTATAGATAGTACCTCCGTTGATGTGGATTGCTTTGGAAGCATTCAGCCCGTCATCATAGGCATTCACCTCGATCAGGCCACCGTTTATGGTAAGGATGTTCTTACTCTCAATCCCTTCACTACTCCCCCTCCCGGAAGCGGTAACACGGATCTCCCCTCCGTTGATCGTCACATTTCCCACCCCTTTGATCCCTTTGGCAGAGGTACCGTTGGTCTCGATGGTAATGTCTCCGTCGTGGATCACCACAGAACCTTTTTCGCAACAGATGCCTTCGTCCGACGAACAGATAGCCAGCGTGCCGCCCTCCATCAGGAAATAATCGTTGCAATGAAAACCATCTTTCACCGTACCGGTCACCACAATACGCACTCCTTCCCGGATAAATATATAATCGTCGCTGCAAACCGCGTGTTTGTAGTTCCCTTTCACAGTCAGGCTACCACTGCCGCTGAACAACAACTGCCCCTCACTGAAAAAGGCGGCTTTCTGATCTTCACTACCCGAAGGATATACACTGCTATCTGTCAGATAATTATCCGAACCCTCTGCCAGTACCACAAAAATACGCTTGCCCGACTGTATGTTTATCGCCGGTCCGGAAGCAGAGGTGATATTCACTCCGTTGAGCAACAACTTACATTTATAGTCACTATATAGTTTGAATGAACCTTCGGTAGTGGTACCCGACAAGACATATTCCACCTCTTTCACAGTAGAAGAGACGGTTACGGCAGCACCCGACTGCGAAACACTTACTCCGCTGACGTTATTCACCACCGAAGCCGAACTGCCGGAAAAATGAACATAAACCGCTTCCGTAAATACGGAATTCTCTACATAATCATCTTCCGAAGCCTCAGAGACCTCTACATCTGTGCCACTGCTGCTCCTATCGTCCTCTTCAAGATCGGAGGTACACCCGGAGAAGCACAAAGAACCCACAAAGACACACGCCAGAGAGATATATTTTTTTTTCATAACCAAACGATGTATTCGTTGAAAGTATAAAAACGCTACATACACACAGGAAAAGGATCTCGCTTCTCAGAACCGATATTGATACCCTACTCCCAGGATATGTCCGTTTGTCTCGTCATCATCCGCCTGATCCTGGTAGCGATAATACACATCAAAACGATTGCGTTTATTGAATTTATACACTGTACCAGCCGTATAGCGCGTCTTTTCCAGCCCATTCCCCTGCGGATCGTTCAGGGTATGATACCACTCTACGGAAGCATACGGCGAGAAGGGAGATTTACGGATGTCATATTCCAGTTTCAACCGCGAGCGCAATACATCTTTCGGATTGGCACGTTTGGCTGTAGAAGAGACTCCGACTTTATAGGTATGCTGGTAGCGTTCGCGCAGAGAGAGGGTAAACCGGTTCCAGTCGTAAGACCCAACACCGTACAGGCTGTAACGATGCCTCGTCTCCCATCCTCTCTTTTCATGATGGAAGCGGATCAGGTTGTAACTGGCTCCTACTTTCAGCCAGGGAATGATCCGGTACGACAGATCGGCTGCTACTCCCCATCGGTCTGTCTCCTTCAGATCGTCTCGCAGACGGAACTCTCCTTCCAGTTCCGCTACCAGTCCGGGAAAGAGTTTCTTCCTTGCGCCTGCACTGGTCCAGATACCGAAGTCATCGCTTTGCCCATAGGCAAATAAAGGCATCCCCAGCAACAGGAGACACCCGATCAAATTCTTTTTATTCATCTTCACGTGGAATTCGGGTTAATGTTTCTATGGTATTTATCTCATCACAAACGGGCTGATAATAGATTTTCACCACAGCACTGTCCCGCAGGAAATCAATATGCCCCACCTCTACTTTCAGGATCTCCAGCCCCGTACGTTCCCTGAGGTCGGCCATCAGTTCCTCGTAACGTTGCGGACGGACCAGTTCGATCCGGTCGTACTGGACCAGCTTACAGGATATATGTTTCATCCAGCGGTTGCTTTCACAGATCCAGATACAGAGAATAAATATCACATTGGTAGCGATCAATTCGATGTAACTGATGTCTATCCCCAACGCATTGATCACGGAGATGGCTATGATCACAAACAGATAGGTCATCTCCCGGATAGGCACCGACTCGGTACGGTACCGTATGATTCCGAATATGGCAAACAACCCCAGTGCGAAGCCGATCTTCAGTTTCACACTTCCCAGCAGGAAGATCATCAGGAATATACTGATACTGATCAGTGTGAATGTAAAATAATAATCCCGGCGCTTACTCTTGGGGTAATACAAACAATGTATGATAAGCCCTATCACCAACATATTGAGTAAAAATCTCACAATCAGTTGCAACAGGCCGATCCGGTCATACAACGGAGATTCAAGCAAAGTCAGATCTACCAGTTCTGTCATTCTTCTTCTATTTATATAGATACTTATTTTACGGTTCCCGAAGCAACATCCCCTATCCGTTGCAACTGACGCAGACGTGTTTTCATCCGGTTGTGTCTGAGGAATGGATCTGTCAGCACAGAACCGATGCAGTATTTACTGAACCCCATCGGTCTGATACGCAAGATCCGCAGGATCTCACGTGCCGGAGAAGGAGACAGAGTGTCACGTTTCAGTTCAATGACAGCGAAGTCATCCAACGAGATCCTATTTCCCGTAAGCACATTGTGGAATACAAGGCCCAGATCAACGGTCAGACGTTCGGTCATCTGATGATTGACCAAAGTAACGCGCCGGAAAGAATTCTCGATATGCGGGCACAGCTCCTCCTGACGGTACCAGGCATACCGATCCAGGAACTCCCGTACTCCCTCTTCAGACAACCCCAGGGTCCGGCGGACAGACATTCTCTTTTTATCTGTCCGTCCTTTGTTGGTTTTGTTCTTGACCTCCAGAAAAGAGGTCCCGGTATTCACATACGTACGCATGCGGATCTTTTCACGTACCCGACGTCCCAACTGGTGAGCATGGAACATGGCTTTGTTTTCGGTATCCCAATACAAGGTATGATAGTGGGGCATGCGCTCCTGCCGGATCTCCTGAACCCGGTACGTGTCACGTGCCAGCCGGAAAAAAGAACATGCCTGATCCACAGATACCACATATTTGGTATCTATCCGGTTCATGAACTGTACTTCCTCCATTTCTTTCAGGCCAATTGGCTGATAAGCAGAGAGTATATGAGAGATTCCGGCAAACATAGTTCTTTATTTGAGTTAAGTTGTACGGTTCCCGCGACACCACAGAGAACGGTATATGTCTTTTCAATCGTGCATTGTAAACCCGTACATCGTAAATCCTGTTACATCCCTGTTACAAAATTAAACAGACATCATCCCTCCCGGAAAAAGAATCAGTCGAGAGCCGATTTTTATCTACGTTTGGCTATCTTTGAAGGTCAAAAAACAATCCACACTATATATGAAGAGACAGATCGTATCACTTGTTTTATTCCTGATACCCTTTACAGCCTATGGTCAGGAGTTTTTTCTCAACGCAGACTTAGTCAGTAAGTATATGTGGCGCGGAATGAAAAACGGAAATGCCGCCGTGCAGCCTTACATGGGATTTCAGATAGAGAACTTTACCTTCACCGCCTGGGGATCGACAGAGTTCCGGCGCAGGAACAACGAGATCGACCTGATCGTGGAATACGAACACAAGAACTGGACATTCAGCCTGATGAATGTATTTTTCCAGGATGAAGGCGAAAGATTCAGATACTTCCACTATAACCCTAAGACCACCGGCCATACCTTAGAAGCAGGAGCGGCTTATACACTGAGCCCGTGGTTTCCTCTGCAGGCAGCCTGGTACACGACATTCGCGGGAAACGACTATACCGAAAACGGCCATCGCGCCTGGTCTACCTACTGGGAATTCCTGCTGCCGTTCACCATCGGCAAGATCGACCTGGAAGCGGAAGCGGGCATCAGTCCCTGGAAAGGAATGTATACGGATACATTCGCCGTCAACAACCTGGCTCTTACCGCCGGATGGGATTGGGAGCTGACAGACAAGTTCACCCTCACTCCTTTTGCGAAGATAGGTTACAACCCTTTCGAAAAGAATTTCTATTGGGTGATCGGCATTACCTTATAATTGCGCAGAAAATAGTTTTTTGTGCATTTTCTTTGCTGTTTTTTTGCAGAACCAACTGTTTATGTAAATTTGCAGGTTTGTTAGGAAGCATACGATCATGCGCACGCGGTTTCTCACTATGGTAAATTTCTTATCCTTTTCCATCCCTGTGACACCGTGTCAGACATAGTTTGTAGAATAATCGAATACTAATATCTAATAACATGAATTTGAAAATTGTAGTATTGGCCAAGCAAGTACCCGACACACGAAATGTGGGGAAAGATGCCATGAAAGCCGACGGAACCATCAATCGCGCGGCACTCCCTGCTATCTTCAATCCGGAAGACCTGAACGCGCTGGAACAGGCATTGCGCCTGAAAGATCTGTATCCGGGATCTACCGTCACCCTGCTGACCATGGGACCGGGCAGAGCGGCGGACATCATCCGGGAAGGACTGTTCCGGGGTGCAGACAACGGCTACCTGCTGACAGACCGGGCGTTTGCCGGAGCAGATACATTAGCCACATCGTACGCGCTTGCCACAGCCATCCGTAAGATCGGAGATTTCGACATCATCATAGGAGGTCGTCAGGCCATCGATGGAGATACGGCACAGGTAGGACCGCAGGTGGCCGAAAAACTGGGTCTCACCCAGATCACGTATGCCGAAGAGATCCTGAAGATCGAAGAAGGTAAGATCACCGTGAAACGCCACATAGACGGGGGTGTGGAAACAGTAGAAGGACCGCTCCCGATCGTGATCACGGTGAACGGCTCAGCAGCTCCCTGCCGCCCACGCAACGCGAAACTGGTGCAGAAGTACAAACACGCCAGGACAGTGACAGAGAAACAACAGGGAGACCTGGACTACATCAGTCTGTACGACAACCGCGACTACCTCAACCCGCAGGAGTGGAGTGTGGCCGACGTACAGGGAGATGTGGCTCAATGCGGTTTGTCCGGTTCGCCTACCAAAGTAAAGACCATACAGAACATCGTGTTCCAGGCCAAGGAGAGCAAAACCCTGACGAGCAGTGACCGGGATGTAGAAGATCTGATTGTTGAACTGTTAGCAAACCATACCATCGGTTAAGAGGGGAGCGACTAATTACTACGAATTATGAATCATTTATTTGTTTATTGCGAAATACAAGAAGGTCAGGTGATAGACGTCAGTCTGGAACTTCTCACCAAAGGCCGCTCTTTAGCCACTCAGCTCAACTGTCAGCTCGAAGCAGTGGCCATAGGTACAGGGCTGGCAGACATTGAAAAACAAATACTCCCCTATGGAGTAGACAAATTACATATCTTCGACGCCGAAGGACTCTATCCTTATACTTCCCTTCCACACACCTCCGTACTGGTGAAGCTGTTCCGGGAAGAGCAACCTCAGATCTGTCTGATGGGTGCTACAGTAATCGGCCGCGACCTGGGACCGCGCGTTTCTTCGGCCCTGAGAAGCGGACTGACCGCCGATTGTACTTCGCTGGAGATCGGCGATCACGAAGACAAAAAGGTGGGCGTTACGTATAAGAACCTGCTCTATCAGATCCGTCCGGCATTCGGAGGGAACATTGTAGCTACCATCATCAATCCCGAGTGTCGCCCGCAGATGGCTACCGTGCGGGAGGGAGTGATGAAAAAAGAGATACTTGCTGCCGATTACAAAGGAGAGGTCATCCGTCACGAAGTGAAAAACTACGTTTCCGATACAGACTTCGTCGTAAAGGTGATCGAACGCCATGTAGAAAAGGCGAAGAACAACCTGAAAGGCTCTCCCATCATTGTGGCCGGAGGATATGGAATTGGCTCGAAAGAGAATTTCAAGCTGCTTTTCGATCTGGCCAAAGTATTGAACGCAGAGGTAGGAGCCAGCCGTGCCGCTGTAGATGCCGGTTTCATCGATCACGATCGACAGATCGGACAAACCGGGGTCACCGTACGTCCCAAACTCTATATCGCCTGCGGTATCTCGGGACAGATCCAGCACATCGCCGGTATGCAGGAGAGTGGGATCATCATCTCCATCAACAACGATCCGGACGCACCGATCAATACGATCGCCGACTACGTGATCCACGGGTCTGTGGAAGAGGTAATACCTAAAATGATCAAGTACTACAAACAAAACAGCAAGTAAGAAAATGGCAAATTTTTATTTAGATACTCCCGAACTGAGACATCACCTCAACCATCCGTTGATGAAGAGGATTGTTGAGCTGAAAGAACGCGGCTACGCAGACAAAGAATCGTATGACTATGCTCCTGTCGACTTTGAAGATGCCATGGACAGCTACGATAAGGTATTGGAGATCGTCGGAGAGATCTGCGCGGAGATCATCGCTCCCAACGCGGAAGGTGTGGATCACGAATGCCCGGTCTGTGCAGACGGCCGGGTGACCTACGCCAGCGGTACGGCGGCCAATCTCGAAGCCTGCCGCAAAGCCGGACTCATGGGTATGGCCATGCCACGCCGGTATGGCGGACTCAACTTCCCGAACGTGCCTTATATGATCGCGGCAGATATTGTGAGCCGAAGCGACGCGGGTTTCGAAAACCTGTGGGGACTGCAGGACTGCGCCGAAACGATCTATGAGTTTGCCAACGAGGATCAGAAAAAACGATACATCACCCGCGTATGTGAGGGAGAGACGATGTCTATGGACCTTACCGAACCGGATGCCGGATCGGACCTGCAATCGGTCATGCTCAAGGCTACCTACTGCGAGAAAGAGGATTGCTGGTACCTCAATGGGGTGAAACGTTTCATCACCAACGGAGATGCCGATATTCACTTAGTGCTGGCCCGCTCGGAAGAGGGTACACGCGACGGACGCGGTCTGTCGATGTTTATCTACGACAAACGCAACGGAGGAGTAACCGTGCGTCGCATCGAGAACAAAATGGGTATCAAAGGATCGCCGACCTGCGAATTGGTATACAAGAACGCCAAAGCGGAATTGTGTGGCGATCGCAAACTGGGACTCATCAAATACGTAATGGCTCTGATGAACGGTGCCCGCTTAGGCATTGCCGCGCAATCGGTGGGTCTTTCCCAGGCTGCCTACAACGAGGCACTGGCCTACGCGAAAGACCGTAAGCAGTTCGGAAAAGCGATCATCGAATTCCCTGCGGTGGCAGAGATGCTCTCTCTGATGAAGGCCAAGCTGGACGCATCCCGTACATTACTCTACGAAACCGCCCGTTTCGTAGATATCTACAAGGCATTGGACGATATTTCGAAAGAACGCAAACTGACTCCCGAAGAGCGTCAGGAACAGAAACGCTACGCGAAACTGGCAGATAGCCTCACCCCATTGGCCAAAGGCATGGGAAGTGAATATGCCAACCAGAATGCGTACGACTGTATCCAGATCCACGGAGGTTCGGGATTCATGAAAGACTATGCCTGCGAACGCATCTACAGAGATGCGCGTATCACTTCGATCTACGAAGGAACCACCCAGTTGCAGGTAGTAGCTGCCATCCGGTATGTAACCAATGGTTCTTACCTGGCTCAGATCCGTGAATACGAAACACTGCCTGTAGCTCCCGAACTGGAAGGGCTCAAAAATCGCCTGACGGAACTGACCGATAGGTATGCAGCTGCCGTAGAGCAGATCACAGCAACAAAAGAGCAGGAACTGCTCGACTTCACCGCCCGTCGCTTAGTAGAGATGGCTGCTTATCTGATCATGAGCCACCTGATGTTGCAGGATGCCTCGAAGTGTGACTTGTTCGCGGAATCGGCTCAGATATTTGTACGCTATGCCGAAGCAGAGATCAACAAGCACTCCGGCTTCATCCGCGATTTTGATAAAGACGCGTTGGCATACTATAGAAAGTAATTCCTTACCGGAAATAGATTCTTTGAGACAGGGTGTCTCCTCATGAAAAAAGATGATCTGTACGATACATCTCATGAGGAGACACCCTGTTTCTGAAAAAAACAATTATTCTACACGAATGAAACCCTTCACTGATACATCAGACTATCCGGATCTTATCCTCCTATATTCCTCTCTATGAAAAAGTAAAAAAACAAGTCAAACATTAAATCTTACTTCCACTCAAGTCCAGATATAAATATTTATTCTCATTTCCGGTCTTATGATTCGCCTGTAAAACAATAGTTCACTCCTTATAACGTATATTTATTTTATCTTTTTTCCTTCACAAAGACCCTGTCTTTCACACTTCCTAAATTCTAAATTAATGTAAACAACATACAATTTGAACTAAATTCCTTTATTAATTGTATCTGATCTGAAAAATATCAGCTTTATTTGTACCCACACTTAACACATAAGGCAACCTTAATCACACTTATTATGAGATTTACCCACTTGCTATGCTTAGCAACTCTCCTCCTGCTCACGGCTCAACTTCGTGCGGAAGAGTGGATACGGATCAACCAACTCGGATACCTCCCCCTATCCGTAAAGGTAGCCGTATTCATGAGTGAAGAAGGTAATTCGCCTACAGAGTATGCCCTGGTAGATGCTTTCACCGGAAAAACGGTACGTTCCTATTCGTCTCCCCGACCAACGGGTGCGCTGGGACAAATGAAAACAACTTACCGATTGGACTTCAGCGATTTTGACCAACCGGGAACGTATTATCTGAAAGCGTCTCATGCAGAATCCCCCAGATTCGTTATCAATACGAATGTATACGACCATACCGCTGATTATCTCTTGAACTACATGCGTCAGCAACGTTGCGGCTACAATCCTTACCTGAAAGACAGTTGCCATACGCACGACGGATATATCGTTTACCACCCTACCAAAACCGGACAAAAGATAGATGTGCGTGGGGGCTGGCACGACGCAACAGATTACCTGCAATACACCACTACCTCTGCCAATGCCATCTACCAGATGATGTTTGCTTATCTCAATAATCCGGAGGCCTTTACCGACGCGTACGATGCCGACGGACAACCGGGAGCCAATGGCATTCCCGATATTGTAGACGAGATCAAGTGGGGCCTCGACTGGCTCAACCGCATGAACCCTGAAAAAGGTGAGATGTACAATCAGATCGCGGACGACCGGGATCACGCAGGTATGCGCCTGCCCCAACACGATCAGGTAGATTATGGTTACGGACCGGGCAACGGTCGCCCTGTATATTTTTGCAGTGGCGAAAAGCAACAGCGGGGCGACTTTCTGAACGCGTCTACCGGTGTGGCCAGCACCGCCGGGAAATTCGCGTCCTGTTTTGCTCTGGGCGCGCAGATCCTGAAAGAATTCTATCCGGAATTTGCCGCGGAGATCGCGGCGAAAGCAGACGACGCGTATCAGGAAGGGATAAAGAAACCGGGCGTCTGCCAGACGGCTTCCGTGAAGTCTCCTTATATCTACGAAGAGGACAACTGGGTAGATGATATGGAGTTGGCAGCTATCGAACTGTTCAAAGCAACCGGGGATGAGACTTATTTGCAGCAGGCTATAGCATACGGCCGTCAGGAACCGGTCACTCCCTGGATGGGTGCCGACAGTGCGCGCCACTATCAGTGGTATCCGTTTATGAACATGGGTCATTACTGGATTGCTAAAGAAGGCAACAATGAACGGCTCAGTAAAGAGTTTATCCGCAACATGCGCACCGGCATACAGCGTACGTACGAGAAAGCGATAGAGAGTCCGTTCATGCACGGCATTCCTTATATCTGGTGTTCCAACAACCTGACCACAGCCATGCTTACCCAGTGTAGCCTGTACCGTGAACTGACGGGTGATGATACCTACGCGGAGATGGAAGCGGCTATGCGCGACTGGTTGTTCGGGTGCAATCCGTGGGGAACCAGTATGGTGGTAGAACTGCCGCTGTACGGAAATTATCCGACACAGCCTCACTCTTCTATCCTGGTAGCCGGACTGGGAAATACAACCGGTGGTATGGTAGACGGACCTGTTTATACAAACATATTCAAAAGCCTCCGGGGTGTGAGTCTGGAGGGAGGAGAAGCCTACGAAAAGTTCCAGCCGGGCCTGATGGTATATCACGACGGGATAAATGACTATTCCACCAACGAACCGACGATGGACGGCACTGCCTGTCTGACCTATTATCTCTCTGCCCTCCAGAAAGAAGGAATGATGCAGGCCGGCAGAGTGAACGATAAAAATATATATCACCAGGAAGGCATCATCCGAACCAACCCTGACGTGAAACAGATCTCCCTGGTATTTACAGCAGCAGACAAAGCCGACGGAGCGGAAACGATCCTGAAGGTATTGAGAGAAAACCAGATCAAAGGGGCTTTCTTCCTGACAGGAGATTTCTACAGAATGTTTCCGGAGGTAGTACAGCAACTCCGGAACGAAGGACACTATGTAGGAGCGCACAGCGACAAACACCCTCTGTATTGCAGTTGGGAAAATCCGGCGGAAACGCTCATCAGCCGCGAGGAATTTGAGAAAGACCTGCTGGAAAACTATCGCCTGATGCAGGAAGCTGGGATTGCCTATACAGATGCACCCCTGTTCCTACCTCCGTATGAACACTACAACCGGGAGATCTCTTCCTGGACACGGGCGTTGGGATTGCAAGTAGTCAACTTCACAGCAGGCACCCTGACCAACGCGGACTATACGACTCCCGATATGCAGAACTATAGGAGCAGCAAGGAGATCTACGACAAAGTGATGGCTGTAGAAAAGGCCGAAGGGCTCAACGGTCACATCATGCTCATTCATCTGGGAACAGATGACAAGCGTACAGATAAGTTTTATAATACCTACTTAGGTAAAGTAATCAAATCTCTAAAGAAAAAAGGATATGCGTTCCATCCTCTACGGGATGCCGTAGGGATGTAAATCAAAAAAGGTTAGTTAATGTTATCACAAAAGGTTACGTTCTTTTGAGGTAAGAATTTATTCAATCGGTTTGTTTTCAGTTATACCAGTCACGTTGTCCCCCAAAGGCGTGGCTGGATAAAACGAAAGGTCCGCCCCTGTGAAGGTCCGGACCTTTTTTCTATCTATCTCCCTTATGCACGGAGAAATATAGATGTACCTCCTTTCGATCGCAAATGTCTCTGCCAAACGTCGGCATTTACCTGTAGAGACGCACGGCGTGCGTCTCCGCGATGAAAGTCCAATGACAGATGTGAAGGAGAGAAATAGGTATCCGATTTCCGATAAACGAACGGCAGGATATATGGAATAGAGATACATCTTTGATCAGATTGTATCATACATAGAAAGAGATGCAATGATACATGCATACACAGCTGACAGACATATGTATTGGACCAGTACCGCGGAGACGCACACTTCTATGTTGGACCAGCATCGCGGAGACACCCACTTCTGTGTTGGACCGGTACCGCGGAGACGCACGCCGTGCGTCTCTACAGGTGGATGACTACCTGAATTTCCAATCCAACATTGCAATTGACTTCGTCGACCGTTGGTTCATAAATCGTAAATCAGTAAATCGTAAATCTCCCTAATCTCCTTGCTCCCTTTTTCTCCTTTATCTCTCTATGGCGTACAGATAGTTTATAAACTGATCTATATCCTCCTGGGTGGTATCGAAAGAAGTGACTAAGCGGATCTCTCCGGCCTCTTCGTTCCAGAAATAGAAGAAATACTTCTCCAGTAATTTGTCCGTTACTTCCCGCGGCAGGGTAAGAAAAAGCTGATTACTCTGTACCTGCTGAGTGAAAGCGGCACCGGGATAGGTACGCAAAGCCCGATAGAGCTGATGGGCCATATCGTTGGCATGCCGGGCATTTTTCAGCCACAGATCTCCGGTCAGGTAAGCTGTAAACTGACAGGAAAGATAACGCATCTTGGAGGCCAGTTGGGCCGATTGTTTCCGTACAAACCGTGCCTCCCGCTTCATCTCTTCGGCAAACACCACCACGCATTCTCCGGTCATCAGGCCATTCTTAGTACCCCCGAAACTCAGGACATCGATCCCACAATCTACCGTCAACCCCTTTAAAGATACACCCAAAGCCGCGCAGGCATTGGCCAGCCGGGCTCCATCCATATGCACATACATACCGTGTTCATGTGCCAGAGAGGTAATGGCCTTTATCTCCTGCGGCGTATATACCGTACCCAACTCCGTACACTGTGAGAGGTAGATCACCCCGGGTTGCGAATGATGCTGGTCTCCGAAACCGTGCAGGTAAGGGTGGATCAGTTCCGGGGTCAGTTTCCCGTCCGGGGTGACTACCGGACGGAACTGGCAGCCGGTACTCTTCATGGGAGCACCGCACTCATCCACATAGATATGAGCGGTCCCGGCGCAGATCACAGCATGATAGGGCCGTGTGGCCAATTGAAGGGCCACCACATTGCTGCCCGTGCCATTGAAAACGAACAGCGGTTCACAGTCCGCAGTGAAAGCCTCCCGGATCCGGGAAATAGCCTCCCGCGTCCAGGGGTCGTCACCATAGCCTACGGCATGATCTGTATTGGCAGCGGTAAATGCATCCATCACCAACGGATGCACCCCGGAATTATTGTCTGATGCAAAGCTTCTCATGTTGAAAAAAGAGGTTTGTTTTTTACTGCTGCAAAGGAAAAGAATATTCGGGAGATAAGAAGCAGATACCTAAAAAATATTCCGTGGTAAGGAGGATATTTATCACAGTGCCCTATCGGATAAGAGGCTCAGAAGATTACAGAAAAATACTCCGTTTTCTGACAGGCCGGATCATTTTATAGCATGATTTATCCATTCCTTATCTTCGGGTAAATCCATGATTTTCTCTCTGAAAATAATAATTATTTGTTGTCGTATATCATACTATGTATCATAATTTATAATATACTATGCATGGTAAGTCATAACATATATCATAGGTTCATGTTATAACATATAGCGTAAGTCATACTATGTAGCGTAAGTCATAACCTATATTGTAGAATATACCTTGTATCGCATATCGTAGAATATATCGCATATCCTACGATGTATCTGTAGTGCTGTAAGCACGATCGATTCCAGCCCAGGGGCCAGTGCAGTGAAGCCGTAGCGGTAGCGAAGGCGAAACAAACGCTGCCCTGGGTTGCGAGGTGCAAATGAAATGGAGTGCCGCAGGTACGATCGAAAGAAAGTAGCATAGAGAAATTTCGATCGTGCTTGCAGCACTCCTTTTTCATGTGCGGTTCGCACCCCGGGGTGGCGGTCGCTCCGGTACCCTGCGCTCCCTGACCCCGGGCTGGAATCGATCGTGCCTACAGCACTACAGATACATCGTAAACAGGATACATGGGAATGAAATATAGGATAATAAATACATGGGAATGAATATATCGTAATGAATACATGGAAGTGAATACATAGGAATGAATATATGATAATCAAATATCTTGTAAACAGAACACATTTTACAGGAAAGATGAGAATGTTTCTGACACGATATCTGTCTCAGAGAACCCATTAGATAAGTACCAGTCACCTGATCCAACCAATAACAGCCATTCATTTGATACTATTTTCAAGTAAAAAAGAAATCATAGAGGAAGCACCTTACCCATAGTAGCAGGATAGAAACAGACAACCACATCCGGATGTATCAATAGGCTTTCGCCTAACTACTCATGAATTTCTGCCCCCTTACCCGGCTTATATCATCCGGTTATGAACCCTGCAAGGGACTACAAAAGCGGCCATCTGAAAAACAGACAGCCGCTCCCGTTCCACATCAGAGACTCTACCGATATCACCCGATATATACATTCAAACAGAGATGGATCTTCACCTCGTTTTCCACATCTTCGAATTCTACCTTTTCTTCTCTGGCCAACCATCCTAAGGCGGCGCCTAACTCCCGATTTCTCAATCCGGTTGCCTTCTTCAGTTCATCATACGTCCACAACCTGTTGTCGCTGAGCAATTGCCACACTTTACTTGCATTCCTTCCAATCTCTACCTTATTCATAACTCACAAAACTTTAGAGGTTACTGTTACAAAAATCTCTCACCACTGTATTTTGCTAACAAAGCCAGGAAATAAAAAGTAAAACCCTCACCGGAACGATTAGACATAATTTCACTAAATTAACATAAGTACAGGGCAGATCCGTTGACAGTCAGGATTTTACTTACCGGTAAAGTACATACCCTATCCATAAAGAACACACGATAACTAAGGATGAGAAAGAACAGGCCTGGTATTTTGCCGTGAGTAAAGCCAGACAAAGGCATCTCCCACCCTATCCGACCAACCTAAACAAAAAAGCCGCTCCGGAAGGAAGCGGCTTTCTTATGTATCTGTAAAGCAGAATGGATTACATCATTCCACCCATTCCTCCCATACCGGGTGCTCCCATAGGCATTTCAGGCTTGTCTTCCTTCAACTCTACCACTACACACTCCGTAGTCAGGAACATTCCGGCGATAGAAGCCGCATTTTCAAGGGCTACACGGGTTACCTTAGCAGGGTCTACCACTCCGGCAGCCAACATATTTTCGTATACATCGGTACGCGCGTTGTAGCCGAAATCGCCTTTTCCTTCGCGTACTTTCTGTACCACCACAGCACTTTCTTTACCTGCGTTGGCCACGATCTGACGAAGAGGTTCTTCGATGGCACGTTTGATGATCTCTACACCGGTAGTTTCATCGGCATTGTCACCTTTGAAATCTTCCAACGCGTCGATGGCACGGATGTAAGTCACACCACCTCCGGGTACAATACCTTCTTCAATGGCAGCACGGGTAGCACAAAGCGCATCGTTTACACGGTCTTTTTTCTCTTTCATTTCCACTTCAGAAGCAGCTCCTACATAGAGGACAGCTACCCCACCTGACAATTTAGCCAGACGTTCCTGAAGTTTTTCTTTATCATAATCAGACTTGGTAGCGGCGATCTGAGTTTTGATCTGCTCACAACGATCTTTGATCGCTTCTTTATTGCCGGCACCGTTCACGATAGTGGTGTTGTCCTTCGATACACTTACTTTTTCGGCAGTACCCAGCATTTCGATGGTAGCCTGTTCCAGCGTAAGACCTTTTTCTTCGCTGATCACCACTCCACCTGTCAGGATAGCAATGTCTTCCAGCATCTCTTTTCTTCTGTCGCCAAAGCCCGGAGCTTTCACGGCACAGATCTTGAGCTGAGAACGCAGACGGTTCACCACCAATGTAGTAAGAGCTTCACTATCCACATCTTCCGCGATCACCAGCAGAGGCCGACCGCTCTGTACGGCAGGTTCCAGGATCGGAAGGAAATCTTTCAGGTTAGAGATCTTCTTATCGTAGATCAGGATGTAAGGATTCTCCATCTCACATTCCATCTTTTCCGTATTGGTCACAAAGTAAGCAGACAGATATCCACGGTCAAACTGCATACCTTCTACCACCTCAATGGTAGTATCTGTACCTTTTGCCTCTTCAATCGTGATCACACCGTCTTTAGAAACTTTGCGCATAGCATCTGCGATCAGCTTACCGATAGTCGGGTCGTTGTTGGCAGATACGGTAGCCACCTGTTCGATCTTGTCGTAGTTGTCGCCCACCATCTCCGCTTGTTCCTGGATAGAGTCCACTACTTTGGCAACCGCTTTGTCGATCCCTCTCTTGAGATCCATCGGGTTGGCACCGGCAGTCACATTCTTAAGTCCTTCCGCTACGATAGACTGAGCCAACACGGTAGCCGTAGTAGTACCGTCTCCGGCATCGTCCCCTGTTTTAGAAGCTACTTCTTTCACCAACTGAGCTCCGGTGTTCTGGAAAGGATCAGCCAGATCAATTTCTTTAGCTACAGTCACCCCATCTTTCGTGATCTGAGGAGCACCGAATTTCTTTTCGATGATCACGTTGCGACCTTTAGGTCCCAAAGTCACTTTCACCGCGTTTGCCAATGCGTCTACTCCTTTTTTCAGTTGATCGCGGGAATCAATATTGAACAAAATATCTTTTGCCATTTCTTTTTACTTTTATATGTTATTACTTAATCCGATTAACCCAATACAGCAACAACGTCACTCTGTCTCATGATGAGGTACTTGTTCCCTTCAAATTCCAGTTCGGTACCGGCATATTTTCCATACAATACGGTATCTCCGACTTTCAGGATCATTTCTTCCTCTTTAGTACCCTGGCCCACTGCCACTACTTCACCTTTCAAAGGTTTCTCTTTCGCAGTATCCGGAATAATGATACCGCCAACTGTTTTTTCTTCTGCAGGTGCAGGAACGATCAGCACTCTGTCTGCTAATGGCTTAATGTTCATAGTTTCACTTTTTTATATGTTATACATACTAATATTTGTAATAATGTCCTAAGCGGACGCAAAATACTATGCGAAAAGTATGCCAATTGTTGTAAAATGTTTCTTTGTCAGCGATAACTGACAAATTGACGTTTTGAATCCTTTACAGAGGCAGAAATAGATGTTCTATACAAATAGAATATAAGAGTCTGTTCACACATGGCTCATTCCTTTATTTAGTCCTGTTTTCAGGTCGTTTTTTCTTTTTTTGAAGCAACAAAGAGATTTACGATTTACTGATTTACGATGTACGATTGAAATTACAGCAAGAATATATTTGTAAATCCTTATGCGTACCATTTTATATGCAAACATACGAGACGCATAGCTGCGTCTAAGGTGTATAGACCCATACCCATAGTTGCGTCTAAAAAGAAGAAAAAGATACGAACCAACGGGAGACGAAGCCAGAAGAGGGCTACCGAAAGAGCGATGGCATCTTATATAAATCTTCCGTGGAATCGCAGGTCGACGCAATCAAAATATAAACAGGCCCTGAGTAAAAGAAAAGAGTGTGCATTCATCAAAAGGTTCATAAAGAGAAGGTTATCTCTTTATTCACAGCACATGTATAAGCGTCCGGTGCTTATCTGACAGAGACAATCCGATGGTTGTTCCTATGAAATTCTTTCGTCGAATGAACCAGGGATTCCATCACATAAAGTACAAACAGAATACCTATGGCCAACATGACCAGTCCGATCAGTGCAAATTCTCTTTTTTCTCTGAGTTCTTCGGAAATATTCATCGCTTTTGATTTTATAAAACAAAACTAACGAACCTATGTTACAGCTGATTGTCAGAGATATAACATTTCCTATAAGAATAGTATATCTACTTGAAAAAACACCCTGTAACTCCCGGTTTCTCCTCTTCGGATGAAAGACACCCTCTGCAAATGTCTTCTGTAAGATTACACTATATATAACGGTTTCGTATACAAATGGTTCGTCGGAACGGATAAGATGGATTTACGATGCGAAATACGTAAAAGTTATAAGTTTTAAGTAGTAAGTTATAAGTTTTAGCTTGTAGATTCTTTTTATCTTATTTCCGGACGATACTTAAAACTTAAAACTCAGAACTTAAACAAGCAAACATATGAAACGCATAGTTGCATCTTCGCGATGTACGCTGAAGATGGATAGGTATATAAAACCTGCATGAAGGGGGAGACGCAACTATGCGTCTTTTATGTTTGCATATAAAATAGTACGCATAGGGATTTAGAAACCTATTCTTTCTGTAATTTCAATCGTAAATCGTAAATCAGTAAATCGTAAATCCCTTCGTTGACCGTTGGTTCTGTAAATCGTAAATACCCCCTTTCTACAAACATACAAAAATGGCAGAAGAGCAGTAACCATACTTACTCTTCTGCCATTCCGGCACCAGACGGATTTTGTCCTTAGTAAACTATTTCCGCACAGCAGCGATCAATTCTTCCACAGAGACAAGAGTTTGCTTCCCACTTTCCATATGCTTCAACGTGATTTTCCCTGCCTCCATTTCATTCTCTCCTGCCATAGCTACAAAAGGGATCTGTTTGTTGTTGGCATAACTCATCTGTTTTTTCATTTTAGCCACATCCGGATAGATCTCCGCACAGATACCCGCCTGTCTCACTTTTTGCAGATACCCCATGGAATAGGCCATTTCCTTATCACCGAAATTGACGAAAAGGAGCCGGGAACTATTCACCGCTTCCTTCGGATAGAGTTCCAGTTGATTCAGTACATCAAAGATGCGATCCGCACCGAAAGAGATGCCCACGCCAGACACGCCCGGCATGCCAAAGACCCCGGTCAGATTGTCATATCTCCCTCCGCCGGTGATACTGCCGATCTGTACATCTAATGCT
>JAJBTC010000083.1 GCA_020861095.1 Bacteroides sp. | reverse complement strand
CGGGTGTTCTGTGGAAAATAACTCAATCATTTTGTTGATCCGGGTTTCAGATATTCCAATCCATTTGCCAAAGTTTACAAAATCCGTCTGACACGGATGCCCGGTACGGACATACGTGCCCGATTTCTCCATATTTTCTGATAATCCTTTTTCCAATGCAAAGTCCGAATCACCTGTATGGATAGAAGTATCCATCAAGTCATAAGCCGGCGTGAGTACATAATCTCCATCAGAAGTTTGTTGCAAAGAGAAATTTTTGAGATGTGCGTCGCCATTGGAAAAAAGATAATTGAAGAGTACCAACTTATAAAACCGTTCCATTTCCACCTGCCAGGCAGAGACAATTTCTTTTATTCTTATAGCTATATCCTCATACGAACCGGAATATTTGTAATCTGTTCCATCCGTGCGAGTTGTTTTACGGGTTAACGACGCAAAATCTTCCTGAGCTATTTTAGAACCGTCCGATAAAACATCAAATCTTTTGGTGATATAAGCTGGCCGACCATCTGAAAAAAAGATCAGGCCGTTTTCAGCCGTGCGAATGCTATACACCTGTTTAGCGATCTGCATGGTCAGATGTTCATTAGCTGGTATATGTTGGCGGAAACGTAACCGATAGGCTGGCGCGGGTTTGATGATATATCTTCCCTGTTCTCCTTTGCGTGTAAGGCGAAGTGTGTTTGCATCCATCACCGCCGAAAATTTTTCCTGAATTCCCGAAACGGATATTTTTCCTTCAACCGCGTGATCCCCCTGATCCTCTTCATCGTCCAGACTAAAGGAAAGCAGGTGAGAAACTTTTTTCCCATCAAAAAGACCTTTAATGGCTACCGGGCAGTATGTAGTATATCCTTTTTGAAGGGTAGAGGGGCATACGTTTATTTCTTTCTTCATTGTATTCTTTTGATAGTTACATTACCGATCGTATCTTCATCGGCTGTTGCCAGAAGCAATCCGAAATCATCGTTTTCGTCCACTCTGAATAGTTGGCAATACCTTTGTTTGTTTACACCTTCCGAAAGCATATTGAAGAAGAAAGGGAATAAATAATCACAGTGATATTCCTGCTGAGTCAATGGCAGAGTGATAGAAATGGCTTTGCTGTTTTTGGCATGGAAATACAGCTCGTCATACCTGAATATATAGTCCCGATCATCCGTTTCCGTTAATAACCCTGCCAGGACTTTATTTATATATACTTCCGCCTGCCTCATTTATCTTATCTTTTACCTGTAATGAAACCTCCATACCCAGAATATCCGCAATTTTGGAAAGAATGTGTAAGGATGGGTTGCCGGCTCCGGATTCTATATCTTTGATGGTGCGAAGACTTACTCCCGATAATTCTGCCAGATCCTGTTGAGTGATTCTTAACAGCAACCTTCTTCTTTTAATTATTTCATTTATCTTCATCAGGTGGCATATCATTCCATTTACACAAAGGTAAGATATATTTTTAATCTGAAAAGGCCACGGTGCACTATTTTGCCTAAGAGAATTTAAACCGTTCCGTAAATGGATTTCCCGATCCATCCCTCCCATTAATTTACATTCAAACGAATCATTCTATTAACCGGATAAACCATACAGATAAGTATATGCGTGAAACACCCATCAAAGTCCAATGTAAGTTGATAGGTTCCATGTTTCCTGAAAAATTAAATTTTAAGAAAAAACATATCGCCCCTCAAATAGAATAAAGCACTGAAATTAATCTATCAGCAGACCAGATAGGGACAAAGAGGTGAAAACAAAAAGCGGAGAAAATTTTTCAACTTTTTCCGCTTATGTACCCAGACCCGGGGTCGAACCGGGATGGAAGTGAATCCACTGGTGTTTGAGACCAGCGCGTCTACCGATTCCGCCATCTGGGCATTTCGGATGCAAATATACGTCTTTTTTCGATATCCGCAAGAACAACGAGGCGAAAAATAAACACGACCTCCCTAATTCTCTCTGCTACAAAAGGTTTCGTAACGAGAAGCCGTTGGTGTTTTAGTAGGGGATCGTATCTGGCAGCCATAGTTGGAATCCGGAGTATACAGCAAACCGAAAATCCGGAAAAAGCATCAGACAGAAACGAGGTACTTCTCTTTTACAACTCACCCTCCCAAAGGAATAAAAATGTTGAAAACAATCATTAAACCTGTGGGCAATTATAGATATATTTATTACATTAGCAAAAACTTTAATTACTATACGCATGGTGACAGACAATAATAGTTATTGTGTGATCATGGGCGGTGGGATCGGTAGCCGGTTCTGGCCCTTCAGTCGCAAATCTCTCCCCAAACAATTCCTCGATTTCTTTGGTACAGGCCGTTCGCTGTTGCAACAGACCTATGACCGGTTCAGTAAAGTGATACCTAAAGAGAATATACTGATCGTAACCAATGACATCTATGCCGACCTGGTACGTGAACAACTTCCGGATCTGGCAGACAGCCAGATCCTGCTGGAACCTACCCGCCGGAACACCGCTCCCTGTATGGCCTGGGCTTCGTACCACATACAGGCACTGAACCCGCAGGCCAATATCGTAGTGGCTCCGTCGGACCACCTGATCCTGAAAGAAGAGGAATTTCTGGAAGTGATCTCGCGCGGACTGGAGTTCGTAAAAGATTCGGGCAAGTTGCTTACGCTGGGCATCACCCCCAATCGTCCGGAGACGGGATATGGATATATCCAGATCGACGGTGAAGAAGAGGAGAACTTCTACAAAGTGAAAACCTTTACGGAAAAGCCGGAACTGGAGCTGGCCAGGGTCTTTCTGGAAAGCGGAGAGTTTTACTGGAATTCCGGACTGTTTCTCTGGAATGTGAATACCATCCTCAACGCGGTGGAGACCCTGTTGCCTGAGGTGGCAGACAAGCTGGCACCGGGACGGGATGTATACGGCACTCCGGAGGAGAAAACTTTTATCGATATCCACTTCCCTACCTGCCCCAATGTATCCATAGACATTGGTATCATGGAGAAGGCAGACAATGTCTATGTGACTCTGGGCGACTTCGGATGGTCTGACCTGGGTACCTGGGGATCGCTCTACGACCTCTCGGATCCGGACGAAAAAGGCAATGTGACGCTGCAATGCCAATCACTGATGTATGATACCAAAGACAATATGGTGGTGCTGCCTTCGGGTAAACTGGCGGTGATCGATGGCCTGGAAGGGTATCTGGTCGCAGAGTCAAACAATGTACTGCTCATCTGCAAAAAAGACAAAGAACATGCCATCCGCAAATATGTGAACGATGCCCAGATCAAAATGGGCGAAGAGTATATCTGATCTTCTCCGTATGTCTCCGGATATCCGGAAACTCTGATCTTCTACAACAATCCCTTTTGTTCCGCTTCGGCATATATCCCTGCCCGGAACAAAAGGGATCTTTTCTTTCCCCCTATTCAGAAGTCTCCTGAACGGGATTCGGATCTCTACCCGGAGAACTCCGGAAAAGTACTTGCTTATGTCCGGAGTTTACACTATCTTACGTCGGATTCTTATTTGTGGAGACCCGGGTCTCCCATGGGTGGAGACCCGGATGTCCAGGGGGTGGAGACCCGGGTCTCCACAAGTACAACTCCGGAGTTCTGCCGGGCAAAGTCCGGCGTTCTCCCGGTAGAACTCCGGAGTTGTCCGGGGAGAGATCGGAAATACGATTGATATAACCTGTAAACGTTAGTCTGTATGAGTATTAATTATGTAATGAGAAAGAAGGTAGACAAGAGCGGCGAAGAGGAAAAAACGCTTTACTACGCGGTTCCTTATGCACTGCAAAAGAGTGGTGTGAACGAGCAGCAGATCGGCGACTACCTGCAAGAGCGCAGTTCACTCACGGCAGGGGATGTATTGTCTACACTGGAACAACTGCCCGCGGCCATTGCCCATTTCCTGAAAGACGGACGCACGGTGACCATCCGCGGACTGGGCACTTTCTATCCTGCCATCAGCAGCGAGGGGTTCGATAATCCGAGAAAATGTAAACCCAATCACGTCATTCTGAAACGGATCTGTTTCCGGACAGATAAGAAATTTCTTCATAAAATGGCAAATACCCGTTTCCAGCAGATCAGTGAACCGGGTGCCAGAGAGAGGAAAAAGAAATCTGGTCTGTAAGGAAGGAACATCAGAAGCTGTATATACAATTGCCTGCCTGCTTATTATTCTACTTAATAAGGAGAGAGTTTTACCCATCTTCCGGAAAGATGCTACATGGAAGACCGGGATGATCAGAAATACTTTTCGGGGTTCTTCTTCACTTTAGTCGAAAGAAATAAATGGTGAGTTATTATCTATATGATTTATTAAAAGTGCTGTAAGCCCTTTTCTTTCTATCTGACTGACTATACTGATCCTGAATAGTTTAATAAAACCTGAAACGGATCTTCCGGAACAGGTACCGGACCCCATAAAAAAGCTGTCTGAATATCAGACAGCCTCTCTGTGGTATATCTAAAGAAGGAGGGAACCACACATCTATACCTGAAACCGATCGCGAATGGCCTGCGCGATCGCGGCAAACTCTTCGGAAGAGAGTGTGAGCTTGGGATTGGAGAAAAGCATATCTTTCTCTGTTTGTATAGGGATCAGGTGGATATGCGCATGGGGCACTTCCAGTCCGATGACAGCAACGCCTATCCGTTTGCAGGGAATGGCGGCTTCGATGGCACGGGCCACATGCCCGGCAAAGATGTGCATTTCTCCCAGATCGGTATCTGTCAGATCGAAGATATAGTCTACCTCCTGCCGGGGTACTACCAGTGTATGTCCTTTGGTGAGCGGATGGATATCGAGAAACGCATAGAACTTTTCGTTTTCGGCGATCTTGTAAGAAGGGATCTCGCCTGCGATGATCTTACTGAAAATGGTTGCCATAGAAATCTGAATATCGGGATGAAACAAAAAGGTTGTCTGAAATAAAAAAGGTTGAAGACAAATATATGTGCGTCATCAACCTTTTGTATGCTATACGGAAATACCAACTACTTCGAGAGTAATGTTGCCCTGGGGCACCTGGATCTCTGCGACATCACCGACCTTCTTACCGAGCAGGCCACGGGCAATGGGGGTATTGACGGATATTTTCCCCTCCTTGAGATTGGCTTCGCTTTCGGAAACAATGGTATAGACCATCTTCATTCCGTTTTTAACGTTCTTCAACTCGACCTTATTCAGGATCTGAACCGATTCGGTCTGCAACTTGGACTCGTCGATGATCTTGGCATCGGCAATGATGGACTTGAGTTTGTTGATCTTCATTTCCAGCATTCCCTGTGCCTCTTTGGCCGCATCGTATTCGGCATTCTCAGACAAGTCGCCCTTGTCTCTTGCTTCGGCAATCTGACGCGAGATCTCCGGTCGTTGCACCGTTTCCAGCTCTCTAAGCTCGGCCATGAGCTTTTTGTAACCTTCTTCAGACATGTAAGCCATGATGTGTTTCCTCCTTTATTAGTTCTTATTCGTTACTTATAATACTCCTATAAAACAAAAAAGAATTCCAACATGCACCATGCTGGAACCCTCTTTCTATACATTCTCTGGCAAAGATAGGGTTTTAATTGTTACCACACAACCCCTAAACGGATGCTTTGTAACATATTATACCATTCTTTAACGATTGAGCTTCTGCTTTACAGTAGTTTACGGATGGCCTGATCCAGATCGTCTATATGGTCCGAACGATCGCTGAGCTCGTTGGCACGGTTGATCAGGAAGTAGGTAGGCAGATCCTGTATGTTATAAAGTGCCAGGTTGGTCGAGTAGATACCGTTGCCATCGCGCACGGTGATCCAGGGCAGATTGCCGGCAGTAGTCTTCCAGAAATGCTCATCGGCATCCAGAGCCACCTGATAGATCTCAAAACCGCGACTGGCATACTTGTCGTAAAGATCACGCAACATGAAATTATGCGCCACGGATACGTTACTCTGATAGACAGTGAAGTCGAGCAACACCACTTTGCCTGTGAGATCACTGAGTTTGCATACATTTCCCCGCAGATCGCGCAGGCTGATGTCGATGACACCAGTCTCGGCAACCAGTTCTTCGTCCAGTTCCACAACACGTTCCTGTGCCGGACGCGTGTTCTTCATCCCTTTGATCACTACGTTGTAGAGGTTTTTCGAACGGAGAGCGTGCGGATAGAAATTGTTGAGGCTGGTGGCTACAGCGGCAAAGCATTTGATGTCTTCTTTGCTGTTGAGCGGATCGAAGATCAGGAAGTTGTTCACCTTCTGGAACAACGCGAAATAAGCTGCCGCCGTATTGGGAGCGGCAAAGATATAGTGGCGTTTCACATCCTCTTTATAGGTATTCATCAGTGTAGCTAAGCTGTCTTCAAATACCTCGTTGGTGATGCGGCGGGCCTGCGCGGCAACCAGCAGGTCGTTGATATCCTGCTGCAGGCGGGCCTGCTTCAGGGTAAGCTCTTTGATACGCTCGCTGTTGGGCGAACCCTCTACCTGATAGTCTATGGCAAACCCTTCGTAAGGTGCCTTGATGGTAACGGTTTCGGTCGAATCCACCGAGAAATTGATCACTTTATTGTCTACACGCAGACGGAAAAATTCGGGCGACTCCGGACGATTGCCGGCAAAGTCGAACGTGCCGCTTGCCCGGAGTTTGACAGAGTCGAGGGCAACCACGCCATCGATCTGCGAAGCTTCGAAATAGAGCATTTTTCCCTCAGCGCCGGAGACCTCTCCTTTGACATGGAATTTTTTATCGGACTGGCAGGCTCCCAGGGCAAGGGTGGCCAGTGCCAGGATCAGGATCTTCTTCATGATATCGTATGTTATTTTGAAATGCAAATATACTTCTTTTCAGATTCAGTCAAAGCATTTCGCCCCCTTCTTCCCGGGAAAAAGGCTAAAAAAAGGGTGTAACACTCAACTTTTTACCTCATTGTCATAAATTTAATATTTATATTTATGTATCTTTGTGCGAATTTTGAAAGAAAAATAGATAAAACAATTTTTATGATCAACCCCATTGTTAAAACAATCGAGCTGGGAGATGGCAGAACCATCACGCTCGAAACGGGAAAGTTGGCAAAACAGGCCGATGGCTCTGTCATGCTCCGCATGGGCAACACCATGATGCTTGCCACTGTTTGTGCCGCGAAAGATGCAGTTCCCGGAACCGATTTTATGCCCTTACAGGTAGAGTACAAAGAGAAATTCGCGTCGTTCGGACGTTTTCCGGGAGGTTTCACCCGCAGAGAAGGTCGGGCTTCCGATTACGAGATCCTGACCTGCCGTCTGGTAGACCGCGCGCTGCGTCCTCTGTTCCCCGACAACTATCATGCAGAAGTTTTTGTAAACATCATACTTTACTCCGCAGACGGAGTAGATATGCCGGACGCGCTGGCCGGACTGGCCGCGTCGGCAGCCCTGTCGGTATCTGACATACCCTTCAACGGACCGATCTCCGAAGTACGCGTAGGACGCGTAAACGGAAAATACATCATCAATCCGACTTTCGATCAGCTGGAACAGGCTGATATGGACATCATGGTAGGTGCTACCTACGACAACATCATGATGGTAGAAGGTGAGATGAGCGAAGTATCGGAAGCGGAACTGCTGGAAGCGATGAAAGTGGCTCACGAGGCGATCAAAGTACATTGCAAAGTGCAAATGGAACTGACCGAAGCGGTGGGCAAGACCGTGAAACGCGATTATGACCACGAAGTGAACGACGAAGACCTGCGCAAGCGGGTACATGAGGCTTGTTACGATAAGGTATACGCCGTGGCCAGCTCGGGCAACGCGAACAAACACGAGCGTCACGACGCTTTCACGGCTATCCGTGACGAGTTCAAAGCTCAGTTCACGGAAGAGGTACTGGAAGAAAAAGGCAAGCTGATCGACCGCTACTACCACGATGTGGAGAAAGAGGCCATGCGTCGCAGCATCCTCGACGAAGGCAAACGTCTGGACGGACGTAAGACCAACGAGATCCGCCCGATCTGGGCAGAAGTGGATTACCTGCCGGGACCCCACGGTTCGGCTGTATTTACCCGCGGTGAGACGCAGTCACTGACTTCGGTGACCCTGGGTACCAGGGTAGATGAGAAGATCATCGACGATGTATTGGTACATGGCAAAGAGCGTTTTCTGCTGCACTACAACTTCCCTCCTTTCTCTACCGGTGAGGCACGTCCGCAACGCGGTGTAGGCCGCCGGGAAGTGGGACACGGCAACCTGGCCCACCGCGCGCTGAAACGCATGATCCCGGAAGACTATCCCTACGTGATCCGTGTAGTATCGGACATCTTAGAATCCAACGGTTCTTCTTCTATGGCTACCGTATGTGCGGGTACACTGGCATTGATGGATGCCGGTGTGAAGATCAAGAAACCGGTATCGGGTATTGCTATGGGTCTGATCAAGAACGCTGGTGAAGACAAGTACGCGGTGTTGTCTGACATCCTGGGAGATGAAGACCACCTGGGAGATATGGACTTCAAAGTGACCGGAACAGAGAACGGTATCACGGCTACACAGATGGACATCAAGGTAGACGGATTGTCATTCGACATCCTGGAAAAAGCACTGAATCAGGCCAAAGAAGGACGTATGCATATTTTAGGTAAGATCACCGAGACACTGGCCGAGCCACGCGAAGACCTCAAAGAGC
Organism: Bacteroides sp.; assembly: GCA_020861095.1. Lineage (GTDB taxonomy): Bacteria > Bacteroidota > Bacteroidia > Bacteroidales > Bacteroidaceae > Bacteroides. Next base: position 16,180 of record JAJBTC010000083.1, on the reverse strand, counting down.
ACGCTCCGCGTATCGAGACCATGATCATCCCCAAAGAATTTATCGGAGCGGTGATCGGACCGGGTGGAAAGATCATCCAGGGTATGCAGGAAGAGACTGGTGCGGTGATCACGATCGAAGAGATCAACGGTGTAGGTCGTATCGAAATCGCCGGAACCAACAAAAAGGCAATCGACAGTGCTACACGCATGATCAAAGCCATCGTAGCCGTACCTGAGATCGGTGAGGTATACAAAGGAAAAGTACGTTCTGTGATGCCTTATGGTGCATTCGTGGAATTCCTGCCCGGAAAAGACGGATTGCTTCATATCTCAGAGATCGACTGGAAACGTCTGGAAACGGTAGAACAGGCCGGTATCAAGGAGGGCGATGAGATCGAAGTGAAACTGATCGATATCGATCCGAAGACCGGTAAGTTCAAACTTTCACGCAAAGTATTGATCCCACGTCCGGAGAAAAACTAAAGATCAGGTCCTGACAGATAAAAAAGCCCGGCTATTGACAAATAGTCGGGCTTTTTTATTATTCCGGTCTTTATTAAGGTTTTTCATGGTTCAAAGTATTGGAAATCTGAATAGTTTTTCGTTTTTTTTGTTATACCAAACTACTTTAGATCAAATCTATGCCTGAAACCGACAACTCCCTTTCTATGAAAAATTTCTCTGTTTTCTTTCAAGAAAACCGGGAACGGTTCCTCACATTCACCTATTCTTATGTAAGAGATCAGGCAGATGCGGAAGATATACTGATGGATTCTATGGTGGCTCTCTGGGAAAACCGGAACCGCTGGGATCATCATGCCAACCTCCACACGATTTTCCTCACCATCATCAAAAACAAAGCACTCAATTATCTGGCCCATCAGCAGGTAAAGATCCATGCGGCACAAGAGATCACCTCACACCAACAACGAGAACTGAATCTGCGTATAGCTACGCTGGAAGCCTGCGACCCGGATCTTATTTTTGACAGGGACATCCAGGAATTGCTGCAACAAGCTTTGAACAAGCTTCCCAAACAAAGCAGAGAAATATTTCTGTTGAGCCGCTTTCATCACCTCACCAATAAAGAAATAGCCCAACAGCTCGGACTATCGGTCAAAAGTGTGGAGTTTCACATGACGCGTTCACTGAAGATCCTTCGCCTGGAGCTCAAAGATTACCTAATGTCTATTCTTTTTTAAAAAAATCACATTTTCCATTAGGGTTGTGACAGGATGACCTGTTTATATATACAAAAGGGGAAATTTCTCTTTTTCGGGAACCCTTATAAATACGCTAACGATGAATCACGAATTACTGACCAAATACTTCAAGGGAGAAACTTCCGTAGAGGAAGAGAAAATAATACTTGATTGGGTAGAACAATCGGAAGAGAATACAGAACGTTTCCGGAAAGAACGTCTGATCTACGATGTGGCTCTCTTCACTCCAAAAACTTCCCCGGCTATTAAAAAGGAAACAGGGTATGCGTATCTGCACAAATGGGGTATGCGGGCCGCTGCCGTACTGCTGATCTCCCTGCTGGGAGGTTACTTCATAAAAAATAATCTACAGCAACCCGACCCTGCTATGCAAACGCTTACCGTACCTCCGGGACAACGGGCACAACTCTCTCTGGCAGACGGCACCCAGGTGTGGCTCAATGCAAAATCTACCCTGACCTACAGTCTGGATTTTAGCAGGAAAGAGAGAAATGTAACTCTGAACGGAGAAGCTTATTTCGAAGTCTCACCCGACAGCAAACGTCCTTTCATCGTACATACCGAATCATATCTGGTACAGGTAGTGGGTACCAGCTTCAATGTACAGGCCTATGCCGGAACAGGTGAGTTTGAAACGACTCTGGTAGAAGGGGTTGTGGATATCCTGAAACCGGAGACCAGAGCGGTAGTGACCCGACTGAGCCCCAATGAATTCTTCGGATACTACAGAGGGCAGACACAAAAAGGCAGACATCACTCCTATGATTTCCTGAAATGGAGAGAAGGACTGTATTGCTTCGACGACTCTCCTTTCCAATGTATACTCAACCGATTGGAAAACTATTTTGATGTTACCATCACCGTAGAGAACCCCGCACTTCTGGACTATCACTGTACAGGTAAGTTCAAAGATCAGGACGGTCTTGAACATATCCTGAAGGTGATCAGCAAAGACCACCCATTCACCTATCGATACACCAAAAATAAAGACACCATCCTTATCCGATAAAGAACCTTTGTACAACCTCTAAAACTAAATGCCTATGGAAATAGAATAAAGAGAAAAACACCTACTTAAAAAAAGAATCGGAAAGTACCCCCATACCTTCCGATTCGAAACAGTCAAAAATCGACCTTAATCAATTTATTAACTTAACACATTGCAAAGATATGAGAAAAATTTCTTTGAGAGGGTTATTTTGCCCAAAAAGTTTAATACTGAAGCAAATATTACTAACCATGAAGATCACCTTATTTCTACTACTGTTCGTTACATTTCAGGCATATAGCTCAAACAGCTATTCACAGAACAAGAATGTAACCATCCCACACTCTACTCTGAAAATAAAGGATGTGCCATCTAAAATCGAGTCTCAGACAGATTATATGTTTGTCTATAATAAGAAAAGCGTAGATGTCAACCGTACTGTGAAGATACAGACTGAGCAACAGGCTGTATCTGACCTGCTAAACGAAATTTTTGATGGAACTGCTATCACCTATCTGATGGAAGGCAACAACATTGTACTGACCCGTACGGATGAAAACAACTCTATCCGACAAAATCAGATTACAGTCAGAGGAGTTGTTACCGATACGCAGGGAGAACCTATCATTGGTGCCAATGTATTGGAAAAAGGCACGACCAATGGAACAATCACTGATATGAACGGACGATTCACGCTGGAAGTGTCCGCGCAGAGTTCTTTGTTGATTACATATATCGGATATGCATCCCAGACCATCGCATTGCACGGAAAAACAGACATTGTTGTACGGATGCAGGAAGAGGCACTTATGTTGCAAAGCGTAGTGGTAACAGCTATGGGTATTAAAAAGAAAGAAGCATCTCTGACCTATTCTACCCAACAGGTCGGTGGTGATGAACTTGTACGCGCCAAAGACCCGAACCTGATCAACACCCTGGCAGGGAAAACTGCCGGTGTACAGATTACCAAAAGTTCGTCCGGTCTCGGCGGATCAGCCAAAGTATCTATTCGCGGAAGCCGCTCAATCAGTGGCAACAATCAACCGTTGTATGTAATAGGCGGTGTACCGATGCTTAATGGTAGCAACGAACAGGCTGCTACTGCGATCGGAGGAACAGCGGATGCCGGAAATCGTGACGGTGGAGATGGTATTTCGAACCTGAATCCGGATGATATTGAAAGCATGAGTATTCTTAAAGGTGCTTCAGCAGCTGCCTTGTACGGATCGCAGGCTGCCAATGGGGTGATCCTGATCACTACCAAATCGGGAAAAGCGGGAGTACAAAGAGTGACTTTCTCATCCAATCTGACCGTAGACCAGGCCATCAGTCTGCCGAAATTCCAGAATAATTATGCCATGGATCCCAATTCCAGGAATAGCTGGGGTGAGAAGAAAGCACTCAAAGATTACAAGAATGCAGACAAATTCTTCCAGAATGGGCTGACAGCCATTAACTCTGTCTCTTTCACAACTGGAAATGAAAAAATGCAGACTTACTTCTCCTATGCCAACACATCTGCCAAAGGAATTATTGAGAAAAACAACATGCAAAAGCATAACCTCAATATCCGTGAAACGGCAAATTTCTTCAATGATTACCTGAAACTGGATGGAAATGTGAACCTCATGACACAAACGTTGAAGAATCGTCCTACATCAGGAGGCTATTACATGAATCCATTGGTGGGACTCTATGGATTCCCACGGGGTGAAGACCTGGGTGAATATAAAAGGGACTTCGAGGTATACAACCCGGATAGAAATATGAATATACAGAACTGGTATGTTTCTTCTCAGGACTTTGAACAAAACCCTTACTGGATCACCAACCGCATCAACAGCAATGACAAGAGAACCCGCATGATCGCGTCACTCACAGCAAATGTGAAAATCACCGACTGGCTGAATGTGCAAGCCCGTGGTACAGCTGATTATACACATGACCAGTACAACCAGAAGATGTATGCCTCTACCGCACCTTCTCTCTCCGGAATGAACGGACGTTATATTGATCTGAATCATACGGAATCTCTTTATTACGGAGATGTCATGGCTATGGTAAATAAGACATGGAATGATTTTTCCCTGAACGGAGCTATAGGAACCAGTATCAATAGTACGAATATCAATTCCCTGCGTCTGGACTCCAAGACCGCTTCTCTATACTATCCGAATGTATTTACAGTGGCTAATATTGTAATGGATCGTTCGGCTTATATTGACGAAAGAATCAACGAAAAGAGAATCCTGCAATCTGTTTTCGCTACCGCGCAGGTAGGCTGGAAAGAAAGTCTGTATCTGGACGTAACCGGAAGAAATGACTGGTCGTCTACTCTGGCATATACCAACCACAATAGTTTCTTCTATCCTTCTGTAGGTCTGTCGTGGGTATTGAACAATACAGTCAACCTCCCGGATTGGATCTCTTTTGGAAAGTTCAGGGGTTCGTGGTCGAAAGTGGGTAATGACCTTCCGTTGTTTATCAGTAACAGTATCGCGGGAAGCAATGATATCATAGGAGCAGGTGGAGCTATTGTCAGTTATGCCAAAGCTCCGTTCAATGAGCTGAAACCGGAAATGAGTACTTCTTATGAAATAGGTACCGAGTGGAAATTCTTTAATTACAGAGTGGACCTTGACTTCACTTATTATCGCACCAATACGCGTAATCAGCTATTTACGCTTCCTTCTTCCGCAGGTGCTGATTTCAAATATTATATGGTAAATGCCGGAAATATACAGAACCAGGGAGTAGAACTCACTCTGGGTGTTACTCCGGTAATGACTGAGAATTTCCGCTGGAAGACACAATTCAACTTTTCCAGCAATAAGAATAAGATCATTGAATTGCATCCCGATCTGAGAACATTCCTATATGGAGACGAAGGATTCTCTTCATCCTACGCCATGCGACTGGTAGAAGGTGGTTCGTTTGGCGATATCTATGGAAAAGCGTTTGAACGTGATGCCAATGGAAAGATCGTATTCCTGACAGATAGTGATGGTGATAAAATACCTTCGGTCATCGGAGGAGGTAATACAGAGAAAGTGGGTAACAGTATGCCAGACTTTATGCTTGGCTGGAGCAACACCTTTACCTATAAAAACCTTTCTCTTTACTTCCTGATCGACGGAAGATTCGGAGGCGATGTACTATCACAAACACAGGCGGAACTGGACCAGAGAGGGGTCAGCCAAAAATCAGGTGATGTCCGGAATGCAGGTTATGTAGACCTCGAAGGAACACAGTTAAATCCAAGAAAATTCTACACCGCAGTAAGCGGACGCGATGGATGCACGGAATATTATATGTATAGTGCTACCAATATCCGCTTGCGTGAACTATCTCTGGGGTATTCACTCCCTAAAGAATGGCTCCATAAGACCGGAGTATTCCATGATGTACAATTATCATTGGTAGGTCGCAACCTGTTCTTCCTCTCCAAGAAAGCGCCATTCGATCCGGATGCCGTACTCTCTACAGGAAATGATAACCAGGGAGTCGATGTGTTTGGTATGCCGACTACCAGAAGTTTAGGATTCAACATTAAACTCACATTCTAAAAAGACCGTATTATGAAAAATAAATTCTATTATATACAAGGGCTGCTATTAAGTGCATGGATCGGGTTCGCAGCCTGTACAGACAACTTTGAAGGTTATAATACCAACAAAGTAGGCTTTGATGATGAAAAAAAGAAATACGATTATAATTACTATGGTATTCCTTTGGAAATCATTCAACAAGGAATCTATTTCAACTACGATTGGGGAGCAGGTAAAAACTGGCCTTTTCAAATCATGCAAAACCTGGGTGCCGATATGTTATCCGGATATGTACATGATTTCAATCCATTCAATGAGGGTAGGAACAATAGCACCTATCATATGATGGATGGTTGGAATGGGGCTTTCTGGGAAAACACTTATGGATACATCATGCCGGAAGTCCAGAAGTCGGAAACAATCAACAAAGAAGAAAATATCGGATTTTACGGGATCACTCAAATATTGAAAGTGGAACTGATGCACCGGGTCTCCGACCTCTACGGACCTATTATCTACACACAATTTGGCTCTAAGACAGGTTCCTCACCAGATACACAGCAAGAAGCATACAAAGCATTCTTTAAGGATCTTGATGAAGGGATTGCCCAGATTGAGAAGTTTATGGACGAGTTTCCCGGAGTAGAGAATTTCAGTAAATTCGATATTCTCATGCCAAGCGGTAACAGAACCTATGCACAATGGATAAAGTTTGCCAACTCCCTGCGTCTGCGCCTTGCCATACGTATTGCTATGGCAGACCCTGCGCTTGCCATAGCAGAAGTAGAAAAAGCAACGAAGCATACCGGTGGCTTGCTGGAAACCACAAGTGATTTAGTAGCCGTATCCACAGCATCCGGATATATCAATCCACTTGGAGAAATTAACAAGGCATGGTCAGAGGTATATCTGAATGCCAATATGGAATCTATTATGGGGGGCTATGAAGATCCTCGACTGGAAAAATACTTTGATAAAGCAACAGGAACAAATGTAGCCGAAATTATTGATTACAAGAATACCTACAAAGGCATTCGTCAGGGTACCGGTTTTAATCACCAAAACTACATAGGACACTCCAGAAGCACGATCAGCCAAAGCACAGACGCGGTACTGATGACTGCGGCAGAGGTGTGGTTCTTACGTGCAGAGGCCGCCCTACGTGGTTGGACAACCGAAGTTGTGAGAGATTGCTACGAACAAGGTGTCCGTACCTCATTTGCACAATGGGGAGCTAATGGAGCCGATGAATACCTTGAAAGTGAAAATAAGCCTAAGGACTATGAAGACGCATTCAACAAAGAATACAATATCGCAGCCGTAAACAGTACTACACCCAAATGGGACGATGCTGTATCCAATGAAGAAAAACTTGCTAAGATCATCACTCAGAAATGGATCGCCGGCTATCCGGAAGGCTGTGAAGGTTGGGCTGAACAGCGTAGAACCGGATATCCGAGACTCTTTCCAGTAATGGTCAATGACAGTCAAGATATTGATACAAATAAAGGTCCCCGACGTCTTAATTTTAATGTAAACACCAGGCCTAACAACCCCGAACAATACAAGGAGCTGGAAGCAGCATTGAACGGTCCGGATAATTGTGCAACAAACCTGTGGTGGGATACCGGAAAGAATTTCTAAAGAATTAACCTGTACACTTATCCGTACTGCGGATAGATAAGCAGGATACGAGTAGAACCGGGGGATTCTACTCGTATTTTTATGTGCTCATAGTTTTATGAATCGGTCTTAACCCACATGAAGTATCTGCTTACAAAAAAGTAGATCGGACAATAATTAAGAAAGTCGGTGCAGCCCCATTATTCATACACTTTCAACGGAAGCTCTCCCGTAAGTACCGCCAGTGCATTCATAGCCAACGCATTCATCTCATCCTCTCCGGGATAGACTTTCACCGGTGCCAGAAATTCGACACGCTCTCTCAGGTTTACTACGATAAAAGAAGCATAAGCCATACCACCAGTCAGCAATATCGCATCTACCTGGCCACACAATACGGTAGCTGCTGCTCCGATACTCTTAGCCACATTATAGATCATCGCTTCCAGAATGAGCCGCACCTTCTGATCACCCATCTCCATGGAATGGATCAGATCGGGTATAGAGGTGGAATTCAGATGCGCATAGAGTCCCCCCTGTCCGGCCAGCATCTTTTCTATCTCTTTTTTGCTATACCTGCCGCTGTAACAAAGATCCACCAGTTGTCCGGCAGGTAGCGTACCCGAACGCTCAGGCGCAAAGGGCCCTTCTCCATCCAGTGCATTATTCACATCTACGATTCTACCATTCAGATGTACGCCAGTGGATATGCCTCCACCCAGATGGCAGACAATCAATCTCAATTCTTCATAGGGAACTCCCTGCTCCCTGGCATATTGTCTGGCTATTGCTTTCTGATTCAGTGCATGGAAAATAGAAAGACGCGGCAACTGAGGAAGGCCCGATATACGGGCAATATCCTGCAATTCGTCCACCACCACCGGATCGGCTATGAGTGCCAGGCAGCCGGGAATGGAAGAAGCCATATCACTTGCCAGCAAACAGCCCAGGTTGCTGGCGTGTTGCCGCTCTGAAGTGAGAACATCGTGTTTCATCCGCTCATTCACTACATACACTCCACTGGGAATAGGTTTGAGCAACCCTCCCCGACCTATGATCGCATGAAAATCCAAAGGAATGTTCCGCGCCTGTAACTCCTGTAATATAAGAGCTTTACGAAAATCAAACTGGTCCGTAATCTGTGTATATACAGCCAGTTGCTCAGCTTCGTGACGAATGGAACAGACAAACAAAGGAGTGTGATCTCTGTATACAGCGATCTTTGTGGATGTAGAACCCGGATTGATAACCAATATTTTCATAACTATTTCCATGAAGGAGTTGTCAGGCAGGCCATAGCCAGACTGTAATACTTAGAAAGCCCCGAATCGCTACGGGAAGGCAATACCACCGGACAGACAGGCCCTTGCAGCACTCCCGCCATCTCGGCACGGGCAAAGAGAGATACCGATTTGTAGAAAGCATTGGCAGACTCTATATTGGGAAAGATGAGCACATCGGCCTTTCCATTGATGGGCGACACGATCCCTTTGATATCTCCGCTCACGGCTTCGCAGGCAGTACGTACATCCAGCGGACCATCTATGATGACATCGCCAAACTCACCGCCTTCCGCCAGTTCCACGATGTTCACATAGTCGAGCGAATGAGGGAATTTAGCACTTACCTTCTCCGTACAGTGGATCAGGGCGATGCGTGGCCGACGGATACCAAACTCGCGACAGGTATGGATGGCATACCAGATCATCTCGATGCGTTGTTGCAAGGTAGGACGGGGGATGACCGCGGCATCTGAAAAAAACAACAGCTTTTCATACGTAGGGGTCTCCATCACAGCCAGATGGGTAAGGATCTTGCCTTTGGGCAACAACCCCTTCTCATGGTCTAAGATGGCATGCAGGAGATTGTCTGTGTTGATGATGCCTTTCATCAGGATATCCGCTTGCCCCGCTTTCACTACGCCGACCGCCTGGCGGGCCGCCTCGTCCGGGTCTTTCACGGAGAGCGTACGTACATGCTCCGGATAATCACGCACTACCCGGAAACGCCTCCATGCAGCAGGATTGCTGATCAGAATGAGTTCGGCAAAGCCTTTTTCTACCGCCCGGTTCAGCGCATAGTCTGTATGAGGGTCCTGCGGACATACCACAACCACACGTTTGCGCACCTGGAGGGTCTCCAGATGGCGGGTGAGTTGGGCAAAACTACGAATAACTTCCATAAAGACAGGTTTTCAACAAATATCAGAAAAAAAATCCGAATTTCTTAGCAGACGTTCTCTAAAATAACAAACAGGATCTAACAAAATGACAGAAAGTTATCTAAATAGTTCATTGACACAAAAAGATCGGTTTTTTTGATGTATTTTTGCAGGGAAGATGAAAATGGAATCTGCTCAACAACCGGAAAGGGCTCCTTTGCAAAAGGATGCACTGCTGTTTCCTCCTTATCTGCAAGAGGGAGACAAGGTGGCGATTGTGTCGCCTTCGGGAAAAATTGATAAGAGTTTTCTGAAAGGTGCCTGTCAGCGTCTGGACTCCTGGGGACTGGAGCCTGTGGTAGGCAAGTATGCGGGAAATGCTCACGGCCTCTATGCCGGTACCAGCCGGCAACGACACCGTGACCTGCAAAAGGCCATGGACGACAAAGAGATCAAAGCGATCCTGTGCAGCCGGGGAGGATACGGAGTGGTGCATATCCTGGATCAGGTAGACTTTACTCTGTTTCGTGAACATCCGAAATGGCTGATGGGTTTCAGTGATATCACGGCTCTGCACAACCTGTATCAGCAGCAGGGTTTTGCTTCGCTGCACGCCCCTATGGCCCGGCATCTGACGGTGGAGGCAGCAGACGATCCGGCAGCTCTGTATCTGAAGCAGATCCTCTTCGGAGAATTGCCCGAATATACCTGCCCGGCACACCGCTTCAATCATACCGGGTCGTGCAGCGGTATACTGCGCGGAGGCAATCTGGCGGTGTTCTATGGATTGCGGGGCACTCCCATGGATATTCCCCCCGAAGGTACCATACTCTTTGTGGAGGACATCGGCGAACGTCCGCATGCCATAGAGCGTATGTTCTACAACCTGAAGCTGGGCGGAGTACTGGATCGGTTATCGGGTCTGATCATCGGACAGTTTACCGACTACGAAGAAGACAAATCGCTGGGTAAAGTACTTTATGGAGCCCTGGCCGATCTGCTGAAAGGTTACGACTATCCGATCTGCTTCGACTTTCCCGTCGGGCATGTCATCCGGAATTACCCGCTGATCAATGGGGCGCAGGTGAAACTGGAAGTCGGCAAAAAAAGACAGAACTCCGGTTCCATACAGTCCCGGAACGTAGGATATAGAACGATCCCTGGCTCAGTGCCGGGGGTGAGACAAAAACAACATTCCAACAGAGGGAAAGCCGACCGGCAGTGTGCAAGTTCATTGACGAAAATGCCCAGGGCGTATTCCATGTTATTTACATATAAAAAAGAGATGAGAAATAAGATCTATTCCCTGATTGCCGCCACCTGTGGGTTTCTGCTTGTGGCATGCGGCTCCAATGGTAAACAAGTGCCTGCTGCTTCCACAGACGCCATACAGGTACCGGCATTCGATGCAGACAGTGCGTACGCGTATATTGACGCTCAGGTGTCCTTTGGTCCCCGGGTGCCCAATACACCCCAGCATGTGGCCTGCGGAGAGTTCCTGGCCAATAAGCTGGAAGAATTTGGTGCGAAGGTAACCAACCAGTATGCCGATCTGATCGCCTTCGATGGTACGGTACTGAAAGCCCGCAACATCATTGGTGCTTATAGCCCGGAGAAGAAAAAACGCATTGCCTTGTTTGCACATTGGGATACCCGCAAATGGGCGGATGCGGATCCGGATGAGAAGAACTGGAATACTCCGATCCTGGGTGCCAACGACGCAGCCAGTGGGGTGGGTGTATTGCTGGAAATAGCCCGTGCTATCCGGAACAACGAACCTGAACTGGGAGTAGATATCATCTTTTTTGACGCGGAAGATTACGGAGAACCCCGCTTCTCCCGGGGAAAACACCTGGACGAGTATTGGTGTCTGGGATCGCAATACTGGTCACGCATCCCTCATGAAGAGGGATACAACGCACGCTTCGGCATACTGCTGGATATGGTGGGTGGAAAAGACGCGCGGTTCTATAAAGAGTACTACTCCATGAAGTTTGCCAGGGATATCTGTCAGAAGGTATGGGCCAAAGCCAAAGATCTGGGACATTCCGACTACTTCATAGATGAGCAGAAAGGTGCAGCCACGGACGATCACCTCTTTGTCAATGAGATCGCTCGTATCAAAACCATTGATATCATCCCGCACAGCGATGAAGATTCTTTCTTTGCCTTCTGGCACACGGTGAACGATACAATGGAGAATATCGACCGGAAGACGCTGAGAGCCGTGGGAGAAACGATATTGAATGTACTGTACACAGAGAAATAAAAGGTACAGAGCAGGAGATAGAAACAGCCTACCCGACCTTTTTTACGTAGCCTTATATAGGATCGTACAGAAAATCAGGATTGGATCCATCTTCGCAGGATCAACGGTCTGGATACTTACTCACAGACCGGAGAAGTGTGGCTGGCGGCCGGCGTAACGAAGATACAAACAAACTCTTAAAACTGAAAACAATGTCAATTAATGAATTACAGGATCAGGTGATCGAAGAATTCAGTGATTTTGATGACTGGATGGATCGCTACCAGCTATTGATAGACCTGGGCAATGAACAGGAACCCTTAGAAGAGAAATACAAGACCGAACAGAATCTGATAGAGGGCTGCCAGAGCCGGGTATGGCTGCAGGCCGATCTGGTGGATGGGAAAATATACCTGAAAGCGGAAAGTGACGCGCTGATCGTGAAAGGTATTGTGGCACTGCTGATCCGGGTACTATCGGGACATACGCCGGACGAGATACTAAACGCGGATCTCTATTTCATAGATAAGATCGGATTGAAGGAGCACCTCTCTCCTACACGCAGTAACGGACTGCTGGCTATGGTGAAGCAGATCCGCCTGTATGCCTTGGCATTCAAGGCAAAGATGAACGGTTGATCCCACAGAAGCACTATTCATCCCCGCCCTCCTGATATTCCAAGATATCACCCGGCTGGCAATCCAACTCCTTGCAGATGGCTTCCAGCGTGGAGAAACGGATGGCTTTGGCCTTACCTGTCTTCAGGATAGAAAGGTTGGCGGGAGTAATATCTACCCGCTCAGCCAGTTCTCCCAAAGAGATCTTTCTGCGGGCCATCATTATATCTAAATTCACTATTATTGCCATTTCAATTGCTCTCTTTTAAATTAAACCGTCAGGTCCTGCTCTTCTTCCATCCGTACCCCCTGGGCATAGATCTCAGTCACCACCGCGATCAGTAGTCCGATCAGGAGACTGCCCAAAGGAAATTTATATGTACTCATCCGGTAACCTGGCATATCGAAAAACTGCATCGTGGACTGACAAGCAAAAAAATCACTTACACCCAAAAACAGAATGTATATTATAAGTGTATATGAAATGATACGCATACGATATACATTCTGCCTGATAAATATCTTTTTCTTCCGTACACTCCATAAGATCCTTACAAAACAGACCATACTACATAATATAGCTATGGCCAAAAAGAATCCCAGAAAGCCCTCCAGTAAATTCCAGATAATACCCGACCGGCTTTTTTCCATCTGTAAGAAAACTGAATTTATCACATATTCTGTATCGGCGGTATGTACAGGCTCCACACGAACGGCATGAATATTTTCGTAACCTGCCTGAAACCCTTCTTTAAAATCATCTACGGAAAACCAGAAGAATGAAAGTAAAGTGAGGAGTAATAATATATATATCCTGTATTTCATAAGCTATGTTTTATCAAACTGTCAATTCTTCTTCTTCCCTGAGCCTGATTCCGTACGCAAAGATCTCCGCAAACAGAGCAAGCAATAGAGCCAGTCTGATGCCATCTCTGTAAGGCCAGGTAAAAGGTCTCAATGCATACCCCGGGACATCCACGATATCCTTTGCCGCGGAATATTCCAGATAACACCCCAATCCCATCACCAACACCATATAGATCATTATTCCAGAAATGGCACGCAACCTTCTCACGTTCTTACGAACAAAAACCTCTTGTCTGCACAGACTCAGCAGCAGTTGTATAAAAAAGACAACACCATATATAGATACGATAAAACCAATGAGAGCAAAAGGGCCCATGAGAGCAATCTCCGAAGTCTCTTTTGGGGGAAATACAGTAACCGAACGTACCTGACAGGGAGTAGCCACCGGCTCAATTGGCACGATATTCACTTTTGCTATATCCCGATGCTCCCTGCCAGCGGCAACACTATCCAAACCTCCTTTAAGTACATAGGGCAGTGCCTGCAGAATGGTTCCGGCAAGACACAACAACATCAGGGTCGTAAGTATGAATACAGATCGTTTCATAAAAATTTGTTTTCAGATCGTCAGTTCCTGTTCTTCTTTCAACCGGAGACCGATGGCAAAGATCTCACCTACCAATAACGCGCATCCTCCCAGGATCAGGGTAGTGAAAGAAAGGCTATCCATCGGATTTATCTCATATCCGGGAATAGAAAGAAGATGCTCCGCCTGACGGCTGGTGAGTATCACTGAAGTTAGTTCCAATGCGAAAATCGCGATCAGACAACTACCCATTTTATAAAGACGATAGACATTTTTCCAGTTAAAAATATCCGATTGATTGATCGCGATGATCAGGCGTATGAAAAAGACAATACACGCGGTCACTAATACAATAAACGCTAAGAAGAGAAACAGGGTCCAGATGGCTTTCCAGATACTGGGAGTACCATCGACAGAGGGTAATCCAACGATCATCCGGCCATGTATAACAGGAAGAAAACTCGCGGTGACCTCATTGTATACAGAGTCTACCAGTACATGTCCGCTCACAGGCCGTAGAGAGACATCTACCATATTCTGGAGATACTGAAGCTTTTCCGGATCCTGTAGAGACGACTGTCCGGCCTCCACTCCTATCATAAAACCTGCCATGTTCGCAGCAAAATTTATATATACAGATATGCCCAATACCAACAAGACCAATAAACAAAAAATGTTCAATCTCTTTTTCATCACCGCAACAGTTAATCGATTAATAGGATGCTTTTAGTGTATGACTTTGTTTGGTGTAGTTTGCCTGTTCATGGCAAACAAACAGAGTGCAAAGATAACAATAGAAGCTGAAATCAACACATAATACGCAGAGGGTTGCATCAGATCGGCAAGAGTTTCTACCTCAGGGAAACGCCTATCCGCTCCTACGGCCAGGCTGTTATTCAACACATGGATCAGGATACAGGGTACAAGACTTTCCGTACGATAATAGATCCAGGCCAGGAAGAGACCGATCAGGGTAGCTCCCGCGATCTGAGCCGGATTTATATGGAAAATACCGAATATCAACGCGGAAAACAAGATAGCTTTGGCAGGAGAATATCGTTGCAGCAAGATCCTGGTAACCGCTCCCCGGAAGAGGAGCTCTTCCAGAACAGGACCAAACAAGGCTACCCCCAACACACCCAATCCGGTGGAAAGCACCTGGTCGAAGGTATTTTCCATCCAGTTGGGAAGCCAACTCAGTCCGGAAGTCACAAAATCGACCAATACCATACCACACAGACCGGCCACTAAAGAAAGTACCATATACAGAAAAGAAACTGGTGACCAGGTATTTTTACATGTCGGTATTTCACCGGAACGATACAGATAGATCATCATTCCGACCATCCCCAGAAGCAAGGCAGTTACCAGTGTAAAAGTTTGCGATGCCTCAAGATCTATTCCATAAAAAGGAATGGATATCACGATAGAGATCATAGCCGCCACAACCTGCATCAGCAGATAGATCAGGACTAGTTTTATGGATTTTCCCATACAATAAATTTCTATTCGATTAATAATAATAGGTTCTTAGTAAAGTTTTGCTATCCCGCAGGCTATTCCGGGCCGGAATCCCAGCGCAAATGCCCAGGCAATTATCTGGACTGCGGCCCTATCTTCTGCAACCTCTCTGAATGAATATACAATGACTTTCATCTATATCTCTTTATCTATTTTATACATCAGAATCCCTACACATACATCTTTGCATCAAACACCAGGTTCTCTCTATCTCCGGATGGATCACACGCCAAAGAAAAGCGGCAGAAGGGCCTACGTTGTTAAAGAACATACAGACTTTTCGGACAACGTCTTCACAGGGAGCTTTATTCTCCGGCCTGATCAGCCAACAACTCTATCAATCTCAGCTGCTGATATACTTCCCAGCTCTCCACTGTGGGATTCCACTTATAATATTCACAGGCAAGCACCTCCTGAGTTACGTCAATTTCGTATACCACTCTTTGTGTGTTCATGGAATACCCTCCCGTCTCCTGGTTCCACACACCGTAATCAATGATCTGCTGGCCGGAAGTGAATGTGTAGTCCATGCGATAGTAGGGCATCCATTCGGAAGAAGTGGCATTCCAAAGATAAGCATTTTTGGCTACTACCTGTCCGGCCTCGTCACAGGCAAATTCATATTTCAACTTCGGAGTCAGATACCGACCGGTCTGATCAGGCAGGAATACAACCTCCACGTTTTCTTTCTTATCATACACAAATCCTTTTGTCTGCTGAGCCTGAGCGACAGAACCGAACAACAACATCGCAACCATTGAAACGGATACGATCAGCATGCTGATACTCATAAATGACTTTTTCATAACACTATACTTTTTAAATTTGTTTTTCAATAATAAATTATCGTTTTTCGATGTGCAAATAAAAGTAGTAT
>JAJBTC010000070.1 GCA_020861095.1 Bacteroides sp. | reverse complement strand
GAATATGTTTCTGAGGTGGGTCTGCCGCCGCGGCAGTTGTGTGGATCTCGGCATATGGGAATCTTTCTCTCCCGACCATGTGTTAGTCCCCTTAGATACCCATGTACATAAAATGAGCCTGAAACTGGGGATCACCCAGCGAAAAAGCGCGGACCTGACTACCGCACTGGAGATCAATGAATATTTCCGGAACATATTTCCCAACGATCCCGGACGGGGCGACTTCGCGCTGTTTGGCTATGCGATTACTCATCCGGATTATGAGAAAGGTTCATTCGATAAATGACGTATTTTGAGGATCAACTATTTCTGTTCACTTATCCTATAAACCTCAGGAAATAACTTCACTACTTACAAAAAATCCCCTGCCGATCTTATCCGGAAAGACTCCGATAAATAAGCAGGCGATATTTGTGCGTAATTTGTAATTTTACATCATCAACATACAAAGCAAACAGGGGAAAGTGAAGCGACCTTACCATCGCTTCACCCTTTTCTCCTCTCTTAAAACTGAAAATAATTCTTCGCGTTGTAATAGCTGATATCTTCGATCATCTGATTGGCACGTTCCATTTCAGAAGCCGGGATCTCTCCGTTCTCAATGTCTCTTCCTACCAGGTTACACAAAGTACGACGGAAATATTCATGACGCGGGTAGGAGAGGAACGAGCGGGAGTCTGTCAGCATGCCTACGAAACGGCTCAGAAGACCCAATACGGAAAGCGCATTCATCTGTTTTTCCATACCGTCTTTCTGATCCAGGAACCACCATCCCGAACCGAACTGGATCTTACCGGGAATTGAACCATCCTGGAAATTGCCCAGCATCGTAGCAATCACTTCGTTGGCACAAGGGTTCAGATTGTACAGAATGGTCTTGGTCAGCTTACCAGATGAGTTGAGACGATCCAGGAATTTAGACATTGCTTTGGCTGTTGTGAACTCTCCGATAGAATCAAATCCGGTATCCGGTCCCAGGAGCCGGAACATTTTGGAGTTGTTGTTACGGATAGCTCCGTAGTGGAATTGCTGTGTCCAGCCTTTTTCCCAATCCATTTCTCCGAAAACAACCAGCATGGCAGATTTGAATTTCAGGATCTCTTCTTTGGTCAGCTCCTTACCGCCATATACCTTGTCGAAGATCGCTTTGATCTCCGCGTCTGTATAGTCTTCCGCGTAGAACTCTTCAATACCGTGATCCGACAGTTTACATCCCTGTTCGGCGAAGAAGTCATGACGTTTGCGCAAAGCAGCGATCATGTCATCGAAATTGGAGATCGTCACACCACTCACTTCAGACAGTTTTTCCATATACGCGCGGAAATCGGCAGGAACCTCTACCGCCATGGCCTTATCAGGACGCCAGGTGGGCAACATCTTGATCTCAAATCCGCTTTCACGGGTCTGGATATGGTATTCTAAAGAATCGATAGGATCGTCTGTGGTACAAACCACCTCCACACGATAGCGGCGCATCATGCCCCGGGCCGAATATTCCGGAGTAGCCAGTTTCTCATTACACTCGTCATAGATCTCACGCGCGGTCTCCGGACTCAGGATCTTATCTATGCCAAACGCAGTTTTCAACTCCAGGTGTGTCCAGTGATACAAAGGATTACGGAAGGTATAAGGAACAGTTTCCGCCCATTTCTCGAATTTTTCCCAGTCGGAAGTATCTTTACCTGTACAATAGCGTTCGTCAACACCGTTGGTACGCATCGCGCGCCATTTGTAATGGTCGCCCCCCAGCCAGATCTCTGTCAATGATTTGAACTTGTGATCGTCTGCTACCATTTGCGGGATCAGGTGACAATGGTAATCGATAATGGGCATTTTAGCCGCATGTTCGTGGTACAATTTCTGTGCGGTTTCTGACTGCAACAGAAAGTTTTCATCCATAAAATTCTTCATTTCTCTGTGTTTTTAAACGTGTAAAATTTTTACTTTTTATGATTTTACCTATATAGTATTGATTGTAAAGCTAATAGGCGTTTTCTATGTTTTACTTTTATTAACCGTTATCGAACACAAAAATAGAAAATTTACTTGGATTAACAAAATAATTCGTATATTTGCGCAGAATATTTATAATATTTAAGTTTTGAGTTTATCCCTGTTACCTTAAAACACCGGAATTACATGGAAAACAAAAATCATACGATCAAAGACATAGCACGTATGGCCGGGGTATCTGCCGGAACGGTAGATCGTGTACTCCATAGCCGGGGGGGTGTATCGGAAAAAAGCAGGGTCAAGGTACAAAAGGTACTGGATGAGATCGATTATCAGCCCAACCGTTTTGCCATAGGATTGGCTGCCAAAAAGAAATATACACTCACCTGCATTATACCTTATTATATAATAAATGATTATTGGCACGCGGTGGCCGTTGGCATAGAACGCGCAGCAAAGGAACTGCAACCTTATAATGTGCAGGTAGCCTATCTTTATTATCTCCATGGAAACAAAGGATCATACGGAGAAGCCTGCCGCCAGGCTATAGAAGCGGAAACAGATGGCATACTGATTGCTCCCAACTTCCGAGAAGAGACTTACCTGCTGACTTCTGTTTTACAGGAAAAAGGAATACCGCATGCGTTTATAGATTTCAATATAGAAAATACAGGAGCGCTCACGTATATCGGACAGGATTCTTTCCGAAGCGGTTATATAGCAGCCAAGATCCTGATGCACAATTACAACGATGGACAGGAACTGATACTTTTCATGAGCAACGATAAAGACAACCCTGCCGAGATACAGATGCAGAGACGCATGGAGGGGTTTATGTCTTATCTGCATGAAAACCGGATCGGGCAGCGTGTTCATGAAGTGATACTCAACAAAGAAGACAAAGAAGACAACCGCCGGACATTGAACGATTTCTTTGCAAACCATTCACAAGCCCTGTTAGGAGCCGTATTTAATTCCCGTGTATACACTGTGGGAGAATATTTGAGAGAGACCGGTCGCCGGATGGAAGGGTTGATCGGGTACGACCTGCTATCCGGAAATGTAGAGTTGCTCCGGTCGGGACATCTGACTTTCCTGATCGGACAGAGACCCGGTCTGCAAGGGTACGACGGAATTAAGGCATTGTACGAGTACGTGGTGTTCAAACGATCGGTTGCCTCCGTCAGATTTATGCCTATCGATATTCTGATGAAGGAGAATATTGATTTCTATTTTGAATTTGAATGATATACATTTTCAACTTTAATTAATAATAAAAAGACATGAAAGCATTAAACAAAGAAACGGCTGTGAAAGTACAGCGGCCCGAGCGTATTATCCAATTCGGAGAAGGGAACTTCCTGCGTGCGTTTGTAGACTGGATCATCTACAACATGAATGAGAAAACCGATTTCAACAGCAGTGTGGTGGTGGTGCAACCCATTGACAAAGGTATGGTGGATATGCTTAACGAGCAGGACGACCTCTACCATGTGAACCTGCAGGGGTTAGATAAAGGAGAAGTCGTAAACAGCCTGACTCTCATTGATGTGATCAGCCGCGCGCTTAATCCTTATTCACAGAATGAAGAGTTTATGACACTGGCCGATCAGCCTGAGATGCGTTTTGTGATCTCCAATACCACAGAAGCCGGTATTGCTTTCGATCCTTCCTGCAAACTGGAAGATGCTCCCGCTTCTTCTTATCCGGGTAAACTGACTCAATTGTTGTACAGACGCTTCCAGACGTTCAAGGGCGACAAAACAAAGGGTCTGATCATCTTCCCTTGCGAACTGATCTTCCTGAATGGCCATAAACTGAAAGAAACCATCTATCAGTATATCGATCTGTGGGATCTGGGCGAAGAATTCAGGACCTGGTTCGAAGAGGCTTGCGGAGTATATGCTACTCTGGTAGACCGCATCGTGCCGGGCTTCCCACGCAAAGATATCGACGCGATCAAAGAAAAGATCCAGTACAACGACAACCTGGTGGTGCAGGCCGAGATCTTCCATCTGTGGGTCATAGAAGCTCCTCAGGAAGTGGCTAAAGAATTCCCCGCAGATCAGGCGGGTCTGAATGTGTTGTTTGTTCCTTCGGAAGCTCCTTACCACGAACGTAAAGTGACGCTGCTGAATGGTCCTCACACCGTATTGTCGCCCGTAGCCTATCTGTCCGGAATAAACATTGTACGCGACGCTTGTCAGGATGAAGTAGTAGGTAAATACATCCATAAAGTGATGTTCGACGAACTGATGGAGACACTGAACCTGCCCAAAGAAGAACTGATCCAATTTGCGAATGATGTATTGGAACGTTTCAACAATCCGTTCGTAGAGCACGCTGTTACCAGCATCATGCTGAACTCTTTCCCCAAATACGAAACACGCGACCTTCCCGGACTGAAAACCTACCTGCAACGCAAAGGAGAACTTCCCAAAGGGCTGGTACTGGGTCTGGCAGCTATCATCACTTACTATAAAGGTGGAGTGAGAGCAGACGGAGCAGAGATCGTTCCTAACGATGCGCCGGAGATCATGAGCCTGCTCAAAGACCTGTGGGCAACCGGAGACACACAGAAAGTAGCAGAAGGTGTACTGGCAGCCGACTTTATCTGGAATGAAGATCTGAACCAGATACCCGGACTGACAGCAGCCGTAAAAGCATATCTGGATTCTATTCAGGAAAAAGGTATGCTGGAAACAGTAAAGTCGATTCTCTGATCCTTTGGTTCACATATAGAAAAAGCCGGCTTCACACAAAGAAACCGGCTTTTTAATGATCATCACATACAAATCAACGATGTGTACTTACTCTTTCATTACCTGCACAGAAAGATCCTCCTTAAATTGATCATACTCTTCCTGAGACAATACATTCGGATAAGAGATCACTTCCAGCGAATGTCCTTCATATCCCTGTCGGTAGGGCGGGTGAATATGCTTCCAGCTGTTTGTCACAAACCCCAGGGATTGATAAAAACGCAGGCGTCGCAAACTGATCTCATCCACCACCGGATCTATTTCAAGAACAACGGTTTTGCCACAGGTATGCAGAAATTCAGATAATATCTCTTTCCCGTATCCGGTGCCTCTTTTATGCGCGTCAATAGCAAAGTGCTCTATGTAGATGTAGGAATCAAAGACCCAGTAAGACAGAAAACCGATATATTCTTCCTGGTCGGCAGTATATATATCAAGGTGATATTCAGATCTTGAGAATGCGTATTGCTGCTGCCCGGAAGTACGCTGTTCGTAGACAGGGAAACTGACCTGATAGTTCTCTGTAAATTTCTTATAAAGAGGAGATTGACAAGATGTCAGCCGAGTGGAATTCATACAAGGACAATAAAAAATGATTGAATAAAAAAGAGAGAAAGCAGGGGTATTACTGCTGTTCGGGACTATTTGCTTCATGCAGAATGAACGTAGTAGCCCCCAGGGTTACGATATCCCCTTCGTGTATCGTACGACGTTCTTTGTCGGCCAGCACCTCATTCATCACAAAAGTTCCGGTGAGACTTCCGGCGTCACGCAGTTGATACGTAATAGTGCCTGCCTTGTTTTTTCTGACCTGAAGGATGCAATGTCTCCGGTCCATACTCATGTCTCCGGTATCAATCGGCAGCTGGATCACTGTGCCCACACAACGCCTTCCAATGATATTATCCCCTTCCTGAAGGGGCAGTTGCTGTTTGTATCCAAATACATTTTCAATGACTGTAATGTATCCGAAAGGAGCATTTTCCGTAAGGTCCTGTTTTTCTTCATCCTTCCTGAGTGCGTTCAACCTGGATCTGCCCAACCGGATACTGAACTGTTTGCCACAGTGTTCACACACAAAAACCAGGGATTGTCCTTCCTGGTATTTCGTTTCATCGAAATAGACATATTCTTCACACTTCGGACAACGTACTCTCTTCATCACCATTATCTTATCAATAACCACGCACTTTCAAACCCCTGTTTTTCCCGGTAAAGAGCCAGTTGACGATAGGCTTCCTGCCGATCTTCAAAAGAGCATATACTTACCCGTACTTTGCCGTCACCCACAATCACGCTGGCACCTTCGTAGCCTTGTCTCCTGAGTTCCTCTACCTGTGCTTCCGCGTCTTTGATATATACCAGACTGGAAACGATCAGATGATAGCCGCGCGCGGGAGAAGATACATTTCCGGGTATATCGGAACGTACCACCGTCTGTACCTGTTCTCCGGAATTCTCCGGAGAGCCGGCAACCACCACTTCCTTCACGGCAACAGGTTTCACATTCTGCAATACATCTTCACTTTCCTCCGTTCCGGTATCTTCTTGCTCATGCATTGTTTTCGTTTCCGAAAGAGCTAGAGGAGAAAACAGCAGCGAATAATCGTTGAGCTGAGAAAAAAGGGAAGAGGGAAGCAAAGTAGCATAGTTCTCTTCCGGAATATAGGTATTCTCCACAGAAGGAGAGAAGAACAGCAGCATAAACACTGCGGCCACAGAAGCCACCATACCGCGTACGAAACCACGATTGATATGTATCGTATAAGAGGACGAAGGACGAGCAACTACTGTTCGCTCTGTGAATACAGGTTTCGCTTTTACCTCCGGAAGGATCTCTTCCATATAAAAAGCATCCAACCCATACAGGGAAGGAGAGAGCAGATCGGGATCATGGGGAATAAACTCATAATGCCCTGACATTCCGCAATGCAGTTCACCCATATTTCCGAAATGTATTTTTCCCGTATCCAGAAGCATCGCGTGCATCCGGTTCACCTCTTCTCCGATCAGCCGGGAAGCATCGGAAAAACTCAGATCCTCCACAGACATCACCGATTGAACCAGCAGCCCGTCATTGATACGTAACAAGGGATTGAAACCTAAGGTACGGCAAGGAGGTAAAAACAGGTTTTCCTGTTCCGACCGGCCCGCGGGAGTATAATGAGTAACAAATCCACCGAGGTCAGGAACAATCACACAATCATGTTCCAGCAGTAGTTTTTCTATATGTCGGGATAGCTCGATCATTGATGCAAAATTAATGAATTTGTCCCAGAAATACGATGAAACAGTCCGGTTTGTTTTCAACAAATTATTAACACCAAAGAGGATCAGATGTTTAGTCAGACTTCCGATAACGGGATCTATCTATTTTATTTACCTACAGGTTGGACAGGTAATTTATTCTTCCTATCTTCGCTCACTCATTTACCAGAAACTCTTTGAAGCGTGGGGTATGTTCTTTGTCTGTCACTTTTCCGGCACGAATACAAACCTGCATGGAGGAAAGAAAAAGCCTGACTCACCCGCAGGCTGTCCGTATTTTACGTCAAAGAGATCATCGGTCTGGTTATAAAGCAAATGTATTAAAATGAATGATAAGTTACGACAAGCCTTACTATTGTGTTTTTGTTTTTCCGGGATAGGTTGCGGAGTTGCTCAGAATGTCAGTTCTTATGCGGAATTCGGGACCAATGTGCATGCAGGAGATCACACTCCTCTCTGGCAGGTAAGCAAACAGCAGGGCCTGTCATCCTTAAAAAATAACGCGTACCTGCGTGGCGCTACAACCATCAGCGGAAATCTCAGAAAATGGCAGTACGAAGCGGTGGCAGATCTGGTTGTTGCCACAGGCTTTACCTCTGACTTAGTGATCCAGCAGTTATACGCGGATCTCAGGTACAAAAGCTGGGGTATCTACGCGGGCAGCAAAGAGATGGATTCGCCTCTGTTGAACCCGGAACTGAGTAGCGGAGGACTTACCTGGTCGGGCAATGCCCGCCCCATTCCGCAGATCGGAGGAGGGTTGGTCGATTACATCCGGCTGGCTCCCCGCGTACGCATGAAAGCCTCCGCCTCTTTCGGATGGTTTACCGACAACAATTACCAGAAACACCAGGTAGGTGAGGGGCAGTGGTATACCAAAAGTATCAAATACAGCCACAGGGATCTGTTTTTTCAGTTTGGTATCCCACAAGGCAAATGGACCTTCGATCTGGGATTCACTTTAGACTCGCAGTTCGGAGGGTATCTTATCTCCGGCAATTCAAAGCTGGATCTGGGAAATAAATTCATCAATTACGTGAAAGCATTTATCCCGATGTCAGGTGATGAAGAGGTCTCTTCCTCCGAAAGATATTTCCAGGGCAACTTTGTAGGAAGTGAGCATTTCAAACTGACTTACAGGAATACTGATTTCCTGCTCTCTCTCTATTATGAAAACTACTTCGATGATCTGTCGGGAGCCAGAAAGCAGAATGGAGGGGATGGACTGTGGTCTGTGGAATTTCAGCCTCACAACTGTTCCTTTATAAAAGCGGTAGTTCTGGAATATTATCAGACCACCAATCAGAGTGGGTCCTTACATGGGACCGGACATCCGGATGTGGGTAAGCCCAATGGGAACGACAACTATTACAACAACGGATTGTATCCCGGTTGGGTGCATTGGGGCATGGGAATAGGAAATCCGTTGGTGGCTTCCCCTATCTACAACGAGGACGGCAATATGACTTTTCTGTACAACCGGGTAAAGGCCTTTCATCTGGCCTGGAACGGAGACATAAGCAGGGAATGGAGATATACGGCCAAAGTGACTTATAACCAGACCTGGGGAACTCATAACAGGCCGTTGCCTGCTATCCGGGAAAATTTCTCTGCTTTTGTAGGAGTAGGATATACTCCTGAGAAATTAGGGTCCTGGGATTTCCTGGTTTCCGGTGCGTTGGACATGGGAGAGATCTACGGCGATAATTTCGGGATGCAATTGAAAATAAAGAAAACATTTTAACTCATACAAGCATATGAATTATATACAGACAGAGATCCCGGGCGCATGGATCATACAGCCGGAAGTGTATGCCGACGAACGCGGATATTTTTTCGAAAGCTTCCGAAAAGAGGAGTTTGAAGCTAACATCGGAAAGGTCGGCTTCATACAGGAAAACGAATCCAAGTCTGGTTACGGAACGTTGCGCGGACTTCACTACCAATCCGGAGCATACAGCCAGGCCAAATTAGTACGTGTCATAGAAGGAACTGTATGGGATGTGATCGTAGATCTTCGCAGGTCTTCTCCGACTTTCGGCAAACACATCTGTGTGGAGCTAAGTGGTGAGAACAAAAGGCAGCTTTTCGTCCCGCGTGGCATGGCACATGGTTTTCTGGTAACCAGTGAACACGCTATATTTGCTTATAAAGTAGATAATGTATATGCTCCGCATTCGGAAAAAACTCTTCTCTATTCAGACAAAAAACTCGCTATTGATTGGCAAATTAAAGAATCTCAATTAATTTTGTCAAAAAAGGACAAAGAAGGCATCCTTTTTGATGAAGCCGATTATTTTGAATAAGTATCATCCTAATTTAGATATATGAAAATCGCGATCGTTGGAACCGGATATGTAGGTTTGGTAACAGGAACCTGTTTTGCGGAAATTGGTGTGAATGTAACCTGTGTAGACACAAATGCGGAAAAAATAGAAGCTCTGAAAAAGGGGATCATCCCTATCTATGAAAACGGACTTGAAGAGATGGTGATCCAGAATACGAAGGCCAACCGTCTGAAATTCACCACTTCTCTGGAAGAATGTCTGGATGAGGTAGAAGTGGTATTCTGTGCGGTAGGTACCCCGCCGGACGAAGACGGGAGCGCAGATCTCAGTTATGTATTGGAAGTAGCCCGTACGATAGGAAGGAATATGCAGAAATACGTACTGGTAGTCACGAAGAGCACCGTACCTGTAGGCACTGCCCAGAAAGTGAAAGAGGCCATCCGCAACGAACTCCGGCAACGTCAGGCAGATATTGAATTTGATGTGGCATCCAACCCGGAATTCCTCAAGGAAGGCAATGCGGTAAATGATTTCATGAGTCCCGATCGTGTAGTGGTAGGAATTGAGTCCAGGCGCGCGGAAAAACTGATGACGAAACTCTATAAACCTTTCCTGCTCAATAACTTCCGGGTAATCTTTATGGATATCCCTTCCGCAGAAATGACAAAATACGCGGCAAATTCCATGTTGGCCACCCGCATCAGCTTTATGAACGATATAGCCAACCTGTGCGAACGGGTAGGAGCCGATGTGAATATGGTACGTAGTGGTATCGGTTCGGACAGTCGGATCGGAAGGAAATTCCTGTATCCCGGTATCGGGTATGGAGGGTCTTGTTTTCCCAAGGATGTGAAAGCGCTTATTAAGACCGCGGAACAGGCCGGATATACCATGCGTGTGCTTCAGGCAGTGGAAGAGGTGAACGAAGCTCAGAAAAGTGTTTTATTTGCTAAATTGGTAAAACATTTCCGGGGAGACCTGGCAGGAAAGACCATCGCTCTCTGGGGACTCTCCTTTAAACCCGAAACAGATGATATGCGCGAAGCTCCCGCTTTGGTGATCATCGACAAACTGCTGGAGGCAGGTTGTAAGGTACGTGCCTACGATCCGGCTGCCATGGAAGAGAGTAAAAGAAAAACAGGAGATCGTGTCTATTATGCCCGCGATATATACGACGCTGTTCTGGAGGCGGATGCGCTTATGCTCATTACGGAATGGAAAGAATTCAGACTTCCTTCCTGGGCAGTCATAAAGAAGACCATGGCAAACCATGTGATCCTGGACGGACGCAACATTTACGAGAAAAAAGAATGTGAAGATCAGGGGTTTGTATATTATTGTATCGGAAAATAAGTTCCGGTATTCTCCTGTTCCAGACCTTAACGATCTCATAACAGGCCTGAAGCGTAATATATATGCGAGGCTGCAATTTCTGATATAACAAATGAACAAATACGCGACAATCCTGATAGTACTGTTCGGTACACTCATTTCCTGCCAGGACAGGCCCTCACAGACACATACGCCTCAGAAAGAGAATAGGAAGGCCAAAGAGTTGTTGCAGGGTATCTGGTTAGACAACGACTCAGACACTCCTTTCATGCACATCAAAGGAGATACGATCTATTATGTAGAGTCGCGGAACGCGCCTGTATATTTCCGGATCGTGGCAGATAGCCTTTACCTGCATGGCAACGAGATCACACGCTATCAGATAGACAAACAAACGGAATATACCTTCTGGTTCCATTCCCTGTCGGATCATGTGATCAAACTGTACAAATCCGAAAACCTCTCAGATACTGTCGCGTTTGCCGGTTACCAGCATCAGGTGATACCTATATACAATGAGGTCACTCAGAAAGACAGTGTAGTGATGCATGGAGGAAAGCGTTACCGCGGCTATGTGTATATCAATCCCTCTACGATGAAAGTCAGTAAAACCACCTATTCCGAAGACGGAATGGGAATGGACAATGTGTATTACGACAACATCATCCATATCTGTGTATATGAGGGAAAGAATAGCCTGTATGCCAGCGATATCAACAAACAGATGTTTGCCGGTATCATCGATCCGGAATTTCTGCGGAAAGCCATTCTTTCCGATATGAATTTTATGGGAATAAAGAGGAACAGTTTCTATTATCAGGCTTTCTTATGTGTTCCGGAAAGTTATGTCTGCAACATGGTAAACCTGTATATCAGCTTCTCGGGCGAACTTAATATGGAAGCAGAAGAAGAATATGAATAAATCCGTAACTGAATGAAGAGAAACAGGAAAAGGCCGGAATCATCTTAGAAACAAGTAAAATTTAACTTGTTTCTTATCTCTGGCCTTTTTTCTCAGAAGCCGGTTTTCTTCCATAGCTCTTGCGACGTCCGTTCCCGTTTCCTCCGCCATTGGGAGATTTCTTTCTTCCTCCGGTACCCTTTCCCGCACCCGGGAACATACGGGGTTTGTATTCCGGTGCTTCGCCCAGTTCCTGCGGAACAGGGATCTTATAAATCTCTTTTTCCAGAAAGTTTTCTATACTCTTGAAACGGCCCTGCTCTTTCTCGCTGACAAAGGTGAGTGCCACACCGTCGTTATTGGCGCGTGCCGTACGACCGATCCGGTGTACATAATCTTCGCAATCGTGAGGTACATCGTAATTGATCACCAGGCGGATATCATCGATGTCTATGCCCCGGGCCACAATATCCGTAGCTACCAGCAGATTGATACGGCCTGCTTTGAATTCACGCATGATGTGTTCCCGCTGAGGTTGCTTCAGGTCAGAGTGCATCTCTCCCACATTCAGTTTCAGAGAGTGCAGCGAACGCGTCACCTCTTTTACTTTCAGTTTGGAAGAAGCGAATATGATCACACGTTCGGGAACCTCTTCCTGGAAAAGATTCCGCACAATGCCTAATTTCTGTTTTTCATAGCATATATACGCTGCCTGCACGATCTTTTCAGCCGGTTTGGATACCGACAGTTTCACTTCGACCGGATCTTTCAGTATGGTATTGGCCAATTGCTGGATCTTCGCAGGCATGGTAGCGGAAAACATAACCGTTTGTCTATCCGCTGGCAGGAATTTGACAATCTGCATGATATCTTCATAGAATCCCATATCAAGCATACGATCCGCCTCATCCAGAATAAAATAGGAAACCTTCGAAAAATCGACATACCCCAGATTCAGGTGAGAGATCAGGCGGCCCGGCGTTGCGATCACCACATCCGCTCCCAAAGTCAGCCCCTTTTTCTGCTGTTCAAAAAGGCTTCCGTCATTTCCTCCGTAAACAGCTACACTGGATACGGGCAGAAAATAGGAGAACCCCTCCATCTGCATATCTATCTGCTGCGCAAGTTCGCGGGTAGGGGACATCACGATGCAATTGATCGCATCCTGCGGATGACGGCCTTTGGACAGTTCATTTAAAATGGGCAGCAAAAAAGCAGCCGTTTTCCCTGTACCGGTTTGTGCTACTGCAATCAGATCTTTACCCTGAAGTATAATAGGAATGGCTTCTGCTTGTATGGGAGTACACTCTTCAAATTGCATGGAATCCAGTGCGTCAAGCACTCCTTCCTCTAATCCTAATTCTGAAAACTTCATTATATTTCTGTATTTTGAGCAAAGATAATCTATTTAAGGATATCTGACAAGGGTTTTAAATTCATTGCGTTAATTTATCTTTCCAGGTTTGCCTGTCAATTTGTAAAGTTGCTTCGTTTTAAAAATTAACAAGTAAAAGAATAACACGTCGTTGTCAATTTTATTTCAGGCGCAAGCAGCTACAGACGTCCCTGTTCATCTAAGTAAGAGTCCTTAAATCCTAAGAAATAGAGCACTCCGTCCAATCCGATCGTATTGATAGATTGTTGGGCATTGGCTATTACTTTAGGCTTGGCATGAAAAGCGATTCCCAGTCCGGCAACTCCCAGCATAGGCAGGTCATTGGCCCCGTCACCCACAGCTATGGTCTGCGCGATATCTACCTTCTCCACCTGGGCAATCAATCTCAGCAATTCCGCCTTTCTCTTTCCGTCGACCACGTCTCCCAGGTAATTACCTGTCAGTTTGCCATCCACTATTTCCAGTTCATTAGCATATACATAATCTATTCCGTACTTCTTCTGAAGATACTGTCCGAAATAGGTGAAACCTCCGGAAAGTATAGCGACTTTATATCCATATTTCTTCAGTACATACATCAACCGGTCTACCCCTTCGGTGATGGGAAGACGCTCAGCGATCTCCTGCATCACAGATTCATCGAGCCCTTTGAGGAGAGCCACTCTTTCCCGGAAACTTTCCGTAAAGTCTATTTCTCCCCGCATAGCACGCTCTGTGATGGCTTTTACCTGTTCGCCTACTCCGGCCCGCATAGCCAGTTCATCGATGACCTCCGTCTCGATCAGGGTAGAGTCCATATCAAAACAGATCAGTCTTCGCATGCGCCGGTACATATTATCTTCCTGCAAAGAGAAATCCATGTCCAGCTCACTGGCCAGTTTCATCAATTGTTCCTGCATGATGATCCGATCTTTAGGAGTACCCCGGACAGAGAATTCGATACAGGCCCTTATGTTGGCTTTTGTCTCATCCAGAGGGATACGTCCGGTCAGCCTGCGGATGGCATCAATGTTCATGCCCTGTTCGGCCAGTATGCGGGTCACTGCGGAGATCTGAAGAGCAGACAGTTTTCTTCCCAACAGAGTGAGGATATAACGGTTCTTACCCTGCATACCTACCCATTTCTCATACTCCTCTGCAGATACCGGATAGAACAAAATAGTAACCCCCAATGAAGTTGCCTTGAACAACAGTTCTTTCATAATGAATCCGGAATGCTGTTCATCGGTCTTGCACAGGATACCCAGAGACAGTGTATCATGGATATCTGCCTGACCGATGTCGAGAATGGTTGTATCATATTTTGCCAGGATTTCGGTAACAGAAGCTGTCAGGCCCGGACGGTCTTCCCCGGTAATAGAGATCAAAATGAGTTCAGTCTTCGTTGGTTGCATGTAACTTTATTCTAATTTTAGTGCAAAAGTAGATAAAATCTTTGGTTTTATGCTAAATAACATAAAATTTATAGGTAAAAAAGTAAGAAAATTTCTTGTTTATTTGGAAGTTAGTATAAGAATTCATTACCTTTGCACCCAGTTTCAAATCAAACGTATTGATAATCAATTTATTTGATATTCTATTACGTGACAGCGATCGTCCGGAAGAGAAACTACTGTCCCTGGGGCAGTTTCCGGATAGTATTAACTAAAGCCTAATTACATGAAGTATGTAAAATGGATTTTTGTTGTATTACTGATTTGTTCCTTGACTTCTTTCGTTAAAAAAAACAAACCGACCGGAGGTTTGATGGTAGGAGACAGAGCTCCTTCCTTTGAGATCAGGACCTCCGCAGAACAACCAACTATGGAATTATCTCATTTGAAAGGCAAATATGTGTTGCTTAGTTTTTGGGCCAGTTACGACGCATCCTCCCGGGTCAGCAATGTGAGTCTGAATCACGCGATCCGTACAGCGTCTTCCGAAAACATCGAAATGGTTTCCGTTTCGTTCGACAAATATGCCTCCATATTTGACGAGACCATTCGTAAAGATCAAATAGCCGGTAGTGCTGCTTGTTTTGTAGAAACACGGGGGGAAAATTCCCGGATATTTAAACAGTATCGTTTGAACAAAGGATTTTCCAACTACTTATTGGATCAGAATGGCGTTATTATTGCCAAAAACATCTCTGCTGCTGATCTTTCTGCTTATCTGAATTGATCTTCAGATAAAATCAGAAATCTGTCTCCGGTTTGCCGGAGATAAACAAACAGACAGGGAATCAATACAACAAAAAAACTCCGCTTACACTGTATATACAGGATAAGCGGAGCTTCTTCTTTTCCGGCAGCGGGAACTTATGATTGATACGGAAACCCTTTAGCCTAAGACAAAAACAACAAATCACTCGTACTATCTAAAGGGCTTTGACTTCGTCGACCTCTGGTTCAGGCCATTCAATAGCGGGGAACATCTTTTGCAAAGATATAAAAATGGATATTTTGAATCTTAGCGTAAAGGCTATGTCCTGATACGAGCAAAAAACTCCCCTTCTCTACTTCGGTGCCTTTACATACAGATAAAAAGCAATCCCGGAATAGATCAGGTTAGGTATCCACACAGCAAGCCACGGAGGCATGTTGCCGTTTACAGCAAAGGTAGAGGTGATCGTCTGGAACATGATGTAGGAAAAGCTAAGTGCCAGACCGATCCCCAGATGCAGCCCCATTCCACCTTTGACTTTCCGTGAAGAAAGGGATACCCCGATGATGGTAAGTATAAAAGAGGCGAATGACATAGCGATCCGTTTGTGATACTCGATCTCAAACTCTTTGATATTGGCAAACCCTCTGCGTCTTTGCTTGTTGATATATTCGTTGAGCTCGGGGCTGCTCATGGTCTCCTGTTGCCCTTTGATAATGAGAAAATCGGATGGCTCCATCTTTATGATGGTATCCAGGCGACTCCCTTTGGTTATGGTCTCTTCCAGGTCATTCAGTTCGCGGATCATATAATCTTTGATCGTCCATTTGTGTACGGCGGTTGTATCGTAAGTAATGCTGCGCGCGGTCAGATGCGAAACTAATTTTTTATCCACAAACTTATCTAAAGAGAAACGGTGGCCCGTCTTACTGTAGTTCTCATACCTTTCTATATAAGCGATCACCCCATTATCCACCTCCAGCTGAATGTTCCTCACCGAATTCGTTTTCTTCTTGCGGTAGTACTGATCTTCAAATTCCAGTCGCGTCACACTCCCTTTGGGAATGATATACGCCCCCAGTCCGTAGGTAAACACAGCGATGACTGCCGCGGAGATCATATACGGCCTCATCATCCGCTTAAAACTCATCCCTGTGGAGAACATAGCAATGATCTCGGAATTCTCCGCCAGCTTGGTCGTAAAGAAAATAACAGCGATAAAAACGAAAAGCGGACTGAACAGATTGGCGAAATAAGGAATGAAATTGAAGTAATAATCGAAAATAATTCCTCTCCAGGTAGCCTCATTGGTCATAAAACGATCCATCTTCTCATTGAAGTCAAACACCACAGCAATGGAGATGATAAGTCCTATGGCAAATACATACGTACCCAGGAATTTCCTGATGATATACCAATCTAAGCGTTTTAAGATCTTTCTTCTCATATTCAGAGCCGGGTAGTTACTTTTTTGATCATGGTGGCTTTCCATGAAGAAAAATCTCCTTCTATGATATGTCTGCGGGCTTCTCCTGCCAGCCAGAGATAAAAAGCCAGGTTGTGGATAGAGGCAATCTGCATAGCCAGCAATTCCTGCGCGTGGAAAAGATGTCTCAGGTATGCCCTGGTATATAAAGTATCTACCACGGATGCCCCATCGGCCTCGATAGGAGAGAAGTCCATCTCCCATTTCTTATTTCTCATATTCAGTATACCTTCTTTGGTAAACAACATTCCGTTGCGACCGTTGCGGGTAGGCATCACACAGTCAAACATATCCACTCCACGCTCGATACCCTCCAGGACATTGGCCGGAGTACCTACCCCCATCAGGTAACGGGGTTTATCCGCGGGCAATATCTCATTGACAATCTCGATCATCTCATACATCTTCTCCACGGGTTCACCGACTGCCAGGCCACCAATTGCATTTCCGTCTGCGCCTTTAGAGGCTATAAACTCTGCCGATTCCCGGCGCAGGTCCGGATATACACATCCCTGTACAATCGGAAAAAGAGATTGTTCATATCCGTATTTAGATTCCGTTTGATTGAATCGTTGTATACAGCGATCGAGCCATCTGTGAGTAAGGCCCATAGACTTTTTCGCATAGGCGTAGTCCGAATCTCCCGGAGGACACTCGTCAAAGGCCATCATGATGTCTGTCCCGATGATACGTTCTATATCCATGACTTTCTCCGGAGTGAAGACATGCTTGCTGCCATCGATATGAGAGCGGAATTCAGCCCCCTCTTCCCGGAGTTTGCGTATGCCCGACAGAGAAAACACCTGGAATCCTCCGCTATCCGTAAGCATCGGACGGTCGAAACCATTGAATTTGTGTAGTCCACCTGCCTTTTCCAGTACCTCTAGTCCCGGTCGCAGGTAAAGATGATAAGTATTTCCCAGAATGATCTGGGCATTGATATCCTCTTTCAGTTCGGTCTGATGTACCCCTTTCACACTACCCAGGGTGCCTACAGGCATAAAAATAGGGGTTTGTATCTGCCCGTGGGCCGTTGTGATCAGACCGGCCCGGGCATTACTTTTGTTGTCAGTGTATTGTAGTTCAAATGTCATGCTTTACACTCTTTCCTGACCGTCAGATCCAACGCGTCCGCTACCTTATCATTCGTCAGCGCAATAGCAAACACCTCTTTTATATCCTTTACATAATGGAAGGTCAGGCCTTTCAGATACATATCCTGGATTTCGTCTATATTCTTTTGATTGTCCGCACTCATGATGATCTCTTTGATCCCTGCTCGTTTGGCAGCCAGGATCTTCTCCTTGATACCCCCTACCGGCAGCACTTTGCCACGCAGGGTGATCTCACCGGTCATGGCCAGATTGGCCTTCACCTTACGCTGTGTCAGTGCCGAAGCCAGCGAAGTGACCATAGTGATCCCCGCAGAAGGTCCATCTTTAGGTATGGCGCCTTCAGGCACATGTACATGGATGTTCCACTGTTCGAAAAGTTCTTCATCCAGATCCAGCAACGAAGCATGGGATTTGATATATTCCAGTGCCAACATGGCAGATTCTTTCATTACATCTCCCAGGTTACCTGTCAAAGTAAGTTTTCCACCTTCCCCCCGGCTCAAACTGGTCTCAACAAACAGGATCTCACCACCTACCGCCGTCCATGCCAGTCCGGTAACCACTCCCGCGTATTCATTCCCCTGGTATTTGTCCCGGTTGTATTCCGGTGCTCCCAGGAATTCGTACAGGTCAGTGGGTTTGATCTCTGTTTTCGCGAAATAGCCATCGGTAGCATACTGGCGGGCCGACTTACGCAATATCTTACCGATCTTCTTTTCCAGATCACGCACACCACTTTCGCGGGTATAACATTCAATGATCATTTCCAGGGTATTCTTCGGAAATTTGATATCCGTTTTTTTCATCCCGTTGGCTTCCAATTCCTTCGGTACCAAGTGACGCCGTGCGATCTCTACTTTCTCTTCGGTGATATAACCGCTCACTTCGATCAGCTCCATGCGGTCGAGCAGGGGAGCAGGTATCGTATTCAGGTTGTTGGCCGTAGCAATGAACATCACCTTAGACAAGTCGTAATCCACATCTAAGTAGTTGTCATGAAAAGCCGTATTCTGCTCCGGATCAAGTACTTCCAGCAAAGCTGAAGAGGGATCTCTCTGACGGTCCGAACTCACCTTATCGATCTCATCCAGTATAAAAACCGGATTGGAGGAACCTGCTTTGATCAGGCTCTTGACGATCCGTCCCGGCATGGCTCCAATATATGTCTTTCTATGTCCGCGTATCTCCGCTTCGTCATGCACCCCTCCCAGAGACATACGTATGTAGTTGCGCTTCAGCGAGGCGGCTATGGACCTGCCGAGAGAGGTTTTTCCTACCCCCGGAGGGCCATACAGACAAATGATAGGCGACTTCATGCCTCCTTTCAGCTTCAGTACAGCCAGGTGCTCCAGGATCCTCTCTTTCACTTTTTCCAGTCCGTAGTGGTCTTTATTAAGCACCTTCTCGGCATGTTTGATGTTGAGATTATCAGCGGTATACTTGCCCCAGGGAAGACTAAGCATCGTCTGGAGATAGTTCAGTTGCACACTGTAATCCGGAGATTGCGGATGGGTGCGCTCCAGCTTGGCCAACTCCTTCAGGAAAACAGCCAAGACCTCTTCGCCCCAATTCATGCTTGCGGCTTTCAGACGCATTTCTTCAATTTCCTGCTCCTGACCGCTTCCTCCCAGTTCATCCTGGATGGTTTTGATCTGCTGTTGCAGGAAATATTCCCGCTGTTGCTGGTCTATATCTTCACGGGCCCGCAACTGGATAGAGGCCTTTATCTCGGCCAGCTGCACCTCCCTGTTCAGTATCTCTAACAGACGATAGGTCCGGTCGCGCAGCGAATTAAATTGCAGCAGTTGTATTTTCTCATCCTTCTTTAAAGGAAGGTTCGTACAGATAAAATCTACCAGGAACATCTGGTTACCAATGTTCTTAATGGCGAAAGCAGATTCCTGATGGATCGAATCGGACGATTTGATATAGCGAATGGTCAGGTCTTTGCAAGCCTCCACCAAAGCAATGAACTCCTTGTCATCTTTAGGCGGGATCTCTTCCTCCAGCAGTTGCACTTTCCCCTTCAGATAAGGATGAGTATGGGTGATACTTTTCAGATTCAACCGCTTTATTCCTTGCAGGATAACTGTAGTGGTGCGGTCCGGCATTTCCAGAATACGCACGATCTTGCCAACAGTACCGATCGTATGCAGATCATCAAAATCCGGTGAATCGATCTGTTCCGCTTTCTGACACACTACAGCCACATATTTATCCTTCTGCTCCGCCTCGCGCACCAGCTTCAGAGAAGACTTACGCCCCACGGCCACCGGTATAAATACACCCGGGAACAAAACCATGTTGCGAAGCGGTAAAACGGGTAGATCGTCGTCTATATTTATATCGAAAAGTTGTTCTTCATTCCCCTCGTAATCAGCAATAAATGAGAAAGCATTGTTGTCCTGTTCCTCTGTTTCGCTAAAATATCTATCTCTATTCATCTTCATTAAATTAGTTTAT
This sequence comes from Bacteroides sp., assembly GCA_020861095.1. GTDB lineage: Bacteria > Bacteroidota > Bacteroidia > Bacteroidales > Bacteroidaceae > Bacteroides. The sequence goes on along the minus strand of JAJBTC010000070.1, from coordinate 4,770 downwards.
GTCAATTTGGCAGGCATAAAACACCTGCAAAGGTAATCTATTCTTGTTTAATTGTGAACTTCTTTCTTCATAAAAAGACAAAATCAATGCCAAATAAAATTATTTACCGGATAATAACTAAAATTATTATTTAATTTTGTAGAACAATCAAGTACACCTCAGAGATCCGAACAAACCCGGGACCCTGTAGCTTTCTTTACAAGAGTTCCCGGACAAGAATGAACAACGTATATAAAACAGTTTCCTGATCTATGCCCACTCCCTTTTTTCGTTTCAAGCAATTCACCGTCCGGCACGATCGTTGTGCCATGAAGATCGGGACAGACGGAGTTTTGTTAGGTGCCTGGAGCGCCGCAGAGAACAGACAACGGATCTTAGATGTAGGGACCGGCACCGGACTCATTGCCCTGATGATGGCCCAGCGCAATCCGGCAGCCCACATCACCGCACTGGAAATAGATCCGGAGGCCTGTCTGCAAGCCTGCGAGAATGTATCTGCCTCTCCCTGGGCAGACAGGGTGGATGTGCGGCAGGCCGACTTCAAGACATACACCACAGAAATAAAATTTGATCTGATCGTATCCAACCCTCCTTTTTTCACCCATTCTCTTCACGGTCCGGATCACAAACGCAACCTGGCCCGGCATAGCGGAGAATTAACGTACACAGATCTGTTACAAAGATCGGCCAGACTGTTGAGCCATACAGGGGAACTGGATCTTATATTCCCAGCCACGGAAGAGATACCGATCAAACAACAAGCCCTGTCCCTGGGACTGTTCCCACACAGACAACTGAATATACACCCCACACCGGGTTCCGCTGTTAAACGCATCCTGCTCGGACTCTCCTTTGCTGAAAAAGCATATATCCCGGAAGAGATGATCATAGAAATGGCCCGTCACCGGTACAGCGAAGCATATATCTCACTGACCAAAGAGTTCTATCTCAACATGTAGATCCGCAGACAGGCACATCCTGTCCGGAAGTTTCTCTGGGCTTGAAGGCTCAGCAGAAAAGCCTGACAGTCCCTTCAACACTCTGACAAAACCCACAACATTTTAACATCTTTATTTGTTACCATGTTCTACTAACGAACCTAACCATCAAAAGCAGACATGGAGTATCAGGGATATCTCATTGCTATTCTGGTCGTATTGTATGTATTTTTAATCGCAAGATATATATACAATATCATCCTATCTTATGACAACTGCAACGCTGTTAAGACCATCAGTTGGATATTTGCGGTTGTATTTATTCCCGTCCTCGGAGTGGTTGCCTACATCATTGTCGGACGCAACCTTACCCGCAGGAATATACGCTTTGAGAAACTGCGCAGAGAAGTAGACGGATACATCAGCCACAGAAACAAATTTGTGTATGAAGACAACAGCCGGTCCGCGGGAAAACACAAAGAGCTAAAACACCTTCTTACCTGCCTGTGCGAACTACCGGTATTTCCCGGCAACAAAGTCGATTTTTATGCCAACGGAGAAGATAAATTCCGCGCTATGTATGCGGATTTTGAGACTGCCACCAAATACATTCATATCATTTATTATACCATCGGTGGTGACGAAACGGGTATCCGCTTCAAAGATCACCTGATAAAAAAACGCAGGGAAGGGGTAGAAGTGCGGATCATTTACGATGATGTAGGGTGTAATGAGACTCCTGCACACTATTTTGAAGAACTGAAAGAGGCTGGCATACTGATCACTCCCTTCTCACCGGTCAAACTTTTCAAGAGAATAAGGACCATCAACTATCGTAACCATAAAAAGATAGTAGTGATTGATGGAGATATCTCTTATACAGGAGGGATGAATGTGAAAGATGAATATGTAAAAGGTTTGCAGTGGGGAGTATGGAGAGATACGCACGTCCGCATCCAGGGACCAGCTTCTCTGGGACTGGAATCTGTTTTCCTGGTCGACTGGTATTATGCTCACCGGGAACATCTCGACTACGACCGCTACTTTCCGAGAGCCCGGTTCTATGGAGAGTATCCCATACAGATGGCTACTGCAGAACCGTTTGGAGAGAACTCCAACATCCTGCAGGGAATGTTCCAGACCATTACCCGGGCCAGAAAGTCTGTTTATATCGAAACTCCTTATTTCGTACCTCCGGACAGTATACTCACTGCCATACGCACCACAGCATTGAGCGGAATAGAAGTAGTAATGGTATTACCCGACAGGTCAGATAATACGAAAGTACAGTATGCTTCCAACTCCTACATCAGCCAATTACTATCGGCCAATGTAAAAATATACAGATATACCAAAGGATTTATTCATTCTAAACTCATGGTCATTGATGACGAGATCACTATCGTCGGATCTTCCAATATGGACAACCGGAGTTTCGAATTGAATTTTGAATGCAGTGTTTTTATATACGATACCCAGGCCAGTGAGCAGGCAAAGAATATGATACGTACGGATATACAGGACAGCTACCTGCTGACACAGATCTTATGGGAAAGAAGAACCAAATGGCAGAAATTCGTAGAAGCCGTATTCCGTCTGTTCTCCCCTTTATTGTAAACACTTTATGGTTATTTTTATAAATACATAAAACTTTTTATAGTATCCTGTTCTAAAGTTACTTAGTGAAGTAATTATTGTTTTTATTTATTTATGAAAATATATTAACTTAAAATTTCTTTGATTAGTAAAATTGATTTATATTTGTATTTCTAAACATACCTATCTTGTACGGTTACTCATTTTACACGATACACACTTATGATCAGAAAAATATATTTATTATGGCTGGCTGGTTTTATAGTATGGCTAGCCGCATGTCAAACCAGTGAATTGGATGGGACTCCAACAGATCAACCTATTGAAAAAGCAACAAACCTCGTAACTATTGAAGAAGCGGAAAAGGAACTTCTGAGTATTCTGGACGATTTAGCAAAGCAATCTACCCGGAGTTACGATGGTAATACAACGAATCTGACTATATCTTCACGGTATAGTTTGGGTACTTATATACAAACAAGATCTGCAGATGAAGAGGCGGATCCTTATGTACATATTTTCAATCTGGGAGATGAAGATGGCTTTGCTATTATGTCAGGTGATGATCGTACAGCACCTTTTTTGGCACTTACTTTTCAGGGATCAATCAATCCGGATACGGAAATAGAAAATCCGGGATTGATCATGGCACTCGCGGGATTGGATCAAATGTTGCAATTTGAATTAAATGACAGGCAGTTGTTGATAGATGACCACGGAGGTGGTGGAGGCGGTTCTTCAAACCGAGTGGAATATAGTGCCTGGTCTACAACCTATTATGCGATGAAAAATGGACATTGTCCGGTAGAATGGGGACAGGGTCCTCCCCATAATAACTATTGTTTTACAAATGATGGCAAAGTAGCTTTAACGGGTTGTGTACCTACAGCAGTTGCTCAACTCATGGCTTGTTATAAATATCCATCTTCCTACGGTGAGTATACATTTAATTGGAATGATATGACTTCTAACAAAAAAGCTGATGGTCTTTATAGTGAGTCTGCAAAAAATCAAGTTGCCAGATTGATGCATCAATTAGGGTTAAGTAAGAACTTAAATGTTACTTATGGAACCACTGATAGTGGAGCATACAGGGCTGATGTTCCTAAAACTCTTAAAAATTTTGGATTTAGCAACGGTGGTATTTTAAAAGATTATGATGATAATACGGTTATAAATGAATTAAAAAATGGATATTATACTCTTTTAGCCGGAAACTCTTTTAAAACTGTAAAGAAAAAGAAAGTTTTAGGAATTACAATAAGTAAATCAACGTCTTATTCTGGTGGACATGTTTGGTTGGCACATGGACTTATGAGGCGTTACCGAACTAAAACGACATATAATAGTTCCGGTAAAGTACTATCTACTTCCATAGAAGAGTATTATTATCCTTTGTGTAATTTGGGATGGACAGGTACTGGTGATGGATATTATATCAGTGGAAGTTTTAATACCAATAATGGACCTGTTTATACCAGATCAGAAGATGAAGAGGATAAGAGTGGTAAAAAATATAATTATCAATATAATATTCAAGCGATTACTGGAATAAGGAAATAATTATGAAAAAAATATTTTTTACAATTGCAACGATGATATTTTTTGTAGGTTGCTCAAATACAAATGTGGAAGAAGATGGTTTAACCTCATTTCGGTCCAAACATTTTATTCAAATGTATATAGTGCCGGAAACACTGTCTATAACAACTCCTTACGAAGGTTATATCCAATTGTCTATAGACGGCAAAAGTATTAACAACCCCGAGACATCAAAAAAGCGGATAAAACAGCTTTTGAAGAGCTTAGCAATCAATATGGTGACAATAGTTTTGAAGGATTGATAAGCTATCCTGGTAGCAATCCTGCTTTGAGTGTGCCTATTGACCAAATAATTGTAACATGTAATGAAGATTTCATGGGTATAGATACCGGAAATTCTCTTAATGAATTTTTTATTTTCTGTGGTTTTTCGGCATTTCCATATATTCGGAGCAGATATACTTTAGATACGGATATATTACTGCCGGATTATCTGAATAATAATATGTTGTATTGGGACAAGGGTTTTGTACCGATTGTACGGAACCTGGCAGAAATCACGAGAGACAATACACATTTACTTTCCCGGAATGGATTTTATTTGTATCTTCCGGAAAAACCTGAAAGTGGAAGTTATAATTTTAAGATCTCTGTAAAATTTGGTGATACCGTCCTTTTCTGTGAAATAGAGTAT
>JAJBTC010000215.1 GCA_020861095.1 Bacteroides sp. | reverse complement strand
GGCAAGCCTATGATGAGGAACTTCTTGTAGAAGGCCAAATATTTGTTTCAAAAGGTTATAGCGGATACAACATCAAAGCTGGTAAGATATAACATCCAATAATAGAAACCTATCATCATGAATATGTATCCCTGGAACAATATACAGATGAATGAAAAATACAACATACACCGCGGAGACGAACGTCGTGCGTCTCTACAAGTATATGCTTCCATCGTTGGGTTAATTGTCTTTTAAATCGTACCTTGTAATGAGCTTTGCTGACCGCTGGTTGACTGCGTCGACCGTTGGTTCAGTACATCGTAAATCAGAACATTACTCCCAGGGAAAAACTCAGTACATTGTCCCGTCTGCGGAGCAGGATGGTACTGACTTCCTGCTCTCCTTCCACGGTAATGTTCTCATAGGTCACCAACTTGGAAATGTTGCGCAGGCCTTGTTCGTAGCGGAAATCGAAGAAAATGCGGGATATATTTACTGCTACTCCCACTGTAGCACTTATATTGAATGGGTAAAGTTTTTCCTGGATCTCCTCCTGATCGAAATTGGAGAAATGGATCTTATTCTTCTTGTTCCAGTAATACTTCAGTTCCGGCCCCAGAAAAAAAGACATGCCGTATGGTCCCTGTTTGATGAAATTGTAGCCATACAATACAGGTACCTTGATACTATGTAAAGTGGAGTTGACCGATACATAGTCCGGTTCGATATCCGGATGCTGTGATCCCAGTTTATCAAACGTAATTTCGCATTTATTTACGTTGTAAGAAATCTCCGGCTGTAGAAAATGCTTTTCCATATTCAGGCGCATAAAAGCGGAAGCAAAATATCCGATTTTGTAATTGGTCTGTATCTCGTCTATCGTCACATCCTTGATCTTGAAGTCCGATACCAGATACATAGAGGAGTTGAACCCTCCCTTTACCCCCCAGTTGACAGGTTTGATATAAGAAGAATAGTCGTTTTTTCTGTAAGAAGATTCAGCCTCGGAGACGTTCTGTCCCTGGAGCGCGGATAATATGCCTGTGAGAAACCCTATCAAAAACAGTGTTTGCTTCATTTCTTTTTCTTCTTTTTGTCTTTGGCTACGGACCAGCCGAATTTTCCGATCTTTTTTCCCAGACCGTAATAATTGCCGTGCAGGTATACCAGCGGATCCGCTTCCGACAGTTCCAGTTTGCCCGTCTCTGCATTGAGATGCCTGTCGTCGGCCCTTATGTTCACGACATCCGCTACAAACATATCGTGAGAGCCTAAGGAGATGATCTCTTTCACCCGGCATTCGATACACAGAGGAGATTCTTCGATCAGTGGCGCGCTCACTAACGTGGCTTTGCCAGGGGTGAGTTTCATCTCTTCGAACTTCCGGTAGTCTCTTCCCGAACGTACTCCGCACCAATCCGTGGCAAACGCCATGTCTTCTGTGGTGAGGTTGATGACAAACTCCATATTTCTCCTGATTATATCGTACGAATGGCGTTCGGGACGTACGGAGATGTAGCACATCGGCGGATTGGTGCATAGGGTACCCGTCCATGCCACAGTCAATATGTTATAGTCCTCTTCCGTCTGGCCGCAACTCACCAATACCGCCGGCAACGGATAGATCAGAGTACCTGGTTTCCAGTCTTGTTTCATTTGCTCTGTACAGATTACAGGATAGTGACCTCTTCTTTAAGTTGTTCCTTCTCACAATAGTGGCATTTGAGAATACAGTTCTCTTTGTCCGTCACCCGGAACCATGTCTTCATCGGCTCGTTGTTGGTGATGCACTGTGGGTTGGCACATTTGACAATTCCTTTCAGTTCATCGGGCAGATGCACTTCTTTTTTCTCCACGACCTCATAGTCGCGGATGATATTGAGTTTTACATGGGGAGTCACTACCGAAATCCGGTTGATCTCTTCGTCGCAGAAAAACTTTCCTGCGATCTTGATGATCCCTTTCTTACCCAGCTTTTTGCTTTCCAGGTTATAACCGATGGTAATGTTGTTGTCCATCCTGTCCAGGCGCAACAGGGAGACCACGGTGAATAATTTGTCAGAAGGTATATGATCGATCACTGTTCCATCTTTCAAAGCGGCTACCTGCAGAGTCAGTCTGTTTTCATTTTTCATCTTTCTTTTCCTTGTAAATTGAGTAAATCAGACCCCTACAAAATGTCCTCCATCCGGAGTCCCAGCACATCACACAGAATGGCCTGTCTGGCATACAATCCGTTCCGGGCCTGCTGGAAGTAATACGCTTTGGGACTGTCGTCTACATCGTATGCGATCTCGTTTACCCGGGGCAGCGGATGGAGTATGCGTAGGTTGGGACGGGTATTTTCCAGCATCTTCTTCTTGAGGATATATACGTTTTTGACCCGCTCGTATTCCATCAGGTCTGTAAACCGTTCGCGCTGTACGCGGGTCATATACAGGATGTCTGCCTCCGCAATGATCTCTTCCGTAAAATCTGTGTGCTCCACATATCTGATCTGATTTTGCCTGCAATAGAGTTTATACTCTTCCGGCATTTTCATCTCTTCCGGAGCGATGAAATGAAAGGTCGGGTGGAAATGGCGCATAGCCATCAGTAAAGAGTGCACCGTGCGTCCGTATTTCAGGTCACCTACCAGGAATATATTCAGATTTTCCAGCGTGCCTTGTGTCTTATAGATGGAATACAGATCCAGCATGGTCTGTGAAGGGTGCTGGTTGGCACCGTCACCGGCATTCACGATGGGGACGGGGGCTACTTCACTGGCAAAACGCGCCGCACCTTCCAGGTAATGGCGCATCACAATGACATCCGCGTAACTGCTGACCATCAGTATGGTATCTTTCAGTGTTTCTCCTTTGGACGAACTGGTAGCTTTGGGGTCTGAAAAGCCGATGACGCGTGCTCCGAGCCGGTTGGCCGCGGTTTCGAAACTGAGTCTAGTGCGGGTGGAAGGCTCGAAGAAAAGCGTAGCAATCACTTTTCCGTCAAGGAGTTTCCGATTGGGATCTGCCTCGAAATGTTGCGCCATATCGATCATGTAAAGGATCTTTTCTTTGGAGTAATCGGTGATAGACACTAAACTCTTGTTTTCCATACTTTTATGTCTTTGTGGATTAGCATATGATACGGAGTGTAAAGGTAGCAATAAAAAAGGTTACTGCAAAAAGGCGGGACAGAAGTTTGAAAGGAAAAATGTAAGTTTTTCCATGTCTTTGAATGGCAGGGAGTTACGTATGGTTTTTCTGAATGTACAAAATGACTCATACAGATGAGATTGTATGAAAAACGGACAGTAAAGTAAGGAAACAGGATTATCTTTGTCTTACCACCGTTCTTGTGTAATTTACCGGAAAGCATGGGATTAATATAGATTTAAAAAACTTGCTTACATTTTGCTCATTTCTTTATTTAGTTCTGTTCTTAGGTTGTTTTTTCTTTTTTTGAAGCGATAAAGAGATTTACGATGTACTGAACCAACGGTAGACGAAGTCAACCAGCGGTCAGCAAAGCTCATTGCAAGGTACGATTGAACATACATGTGATCATCCACCTGTAGAGACGCAAAGAGATTTACGATTGGACGATTGACGATGTACG
>JAJBTC010000205.1 GCA_020861095.1 Bacteroides sp. | reverse complement strand
CTCCTTTTATCTCTATAAGTAATGTTTTCTTAAAAAAGTTTTATATACAGAATGGCATTCCATGAAACCATAGAATTATGTAACCGGACAATTCATCACATAGTCTTCCATCAGAAAACCACCTCCAATGTCAATGTCTTCCTGATCAATGATCTCAAAACCCATACGTCGATAGAAATCGATAGCCGGATTGTGGCGATTGACATTGAGCGACAACTGATCATCCCCATGCGTACACGCAATATCAGCTACTTTTTCCATCAACAAACGTCCCACACCACGCCCCTGCATGGTAGTAAGTACATAGATCTTGTGTATCTTGGTCCAGGATTGCCCCCGGTATCCGGTTTCATAAGATATATATCCTACAGGCTCTTCTCCGTCCAGAGCCAGGATGTAGCGATGTCCCTGCTCCTTCATCTGGCGTTCCAGAGCATCCGTACTGTACATCATCTCCATCATATAGGAAATCTGTCGGGAAGAAAGGATATTCCCGAAAGTCCTGGGCCATACCTCATCTGCTATCTTCCGGATAGCAGGAATGGCAGAAAGGTCAGCTTCGATCAATTTCATCAAATAAGTCAGTTATAGTGAATCTCAGGGTTTATTTTTCTTTCAGCACAGGAGGAGCAAGCGGCATACGAAATGTACTTCTGGTAATAACCTGCCGCAGGGTTCCGGCATAACTACGTATATGATCTCTCTGATAATATGCCGTATAGTCGAATTCCTTCCCACTGATATTCATGATACGCCGCACAATAGCTTCCCTGGAAGCTGCATTGAAATAGGGTACATTATCGTTCATGCAACTGTTGTACTCCGGACGCCAGATCCCTCTCCCGTAGAAATATCCGCCCTCATATACACCTACAGCGTCATATCCCTGTCTGCCAAAATAATGATTCCAGTGTATATCAGCCGGGGCAGAGGTAAGAGACAGATTGGCCCCGAAATCCCATACATTTCCGTTCCTGAAAGTCGTGATATCGCTTACCTGTTTCGCAGGAAGGGTCTGACTGGCATTATATATATATTCATCCAGCAGACGCCCGAAAGCATGTCCGCCTGCTTCGTGATATACAATCTCTTCAAACGTGTCTCCCATAGGACACATGGCTATCGACCCGCCATCTATCCACATGAGAGTAGTACCTGCGTATACCTCCAGATTGATGATCAGGATTACTGTGGTCCGGACCAGTTCACGGGCCGGTATAGCAGGTATTTTCCCTACATAGTCAAATACTTTATCGGAATTACAAACTATACCTGTACTGCTGCCACCCTCCAAGATAGTCTCAAAAACGGTATTCCGGGTCTGTTTCCTGTGCGACAGATCGTAGAAATCACTCGTTATGGTGGCACCTCTCTCCGGAGAGTAAGCAGCCACTTTGTATACAGTGAAATGATCCCGGTAAGTCGGATAAGGCTCTACACTGAAAAAGGCTTCGATAGCCGTCTCAGCAGCCTGATCAAAAGCACCTCCGTATTCATAATCTTCCAGGATGAAACCATCTCCCAGGACTACCAGATGAACAGGAACCTCTGTGTCAGAAGTAAAACGCTGATGGAGCATCACTTCTCCATCTTCATAGATACAACTGACACCGGTAGTGAAACGGAATACCTCACTCGCTGTTTCCCCACCAAACTCATCCTGGGATACCACTTTCCAATAATACGTACTGTATTCATCCAGATACTCAGTAGTCACCCGGCAGGAGGTCTCTGTTGTGCGACTGACTACTTCCGTCCACGCATTTCCATCTCCGGAGATATACAGTGTATAACAGACTTCATCTCCATCGGGGTCTACAGCGGATTCCCAGCTGAATGAGACCGGAATAGGAACCTCACTTTCATGGTGATAGGGAGTCAGCAAATCACCGGATACAGGAGCCTCATTTTTTATCTCCTGACGAATAGCCAACTCGGTAGATGTATGGAAACAGGAAAATACAATGTTGTCAGTACCCCGGCGCACACGCTCTGTATAAGGCACAGGAGTAAAAGTGACCCGTCCATCTCCCTCACCTTCCAGAATATCCACCTCACACCACCAGGCAGATTCCGGTTTAATGAGAACCCATTTGTAATTGGAACTGACAGAGACCTGCATAGGAGTGCCTTCCGCGTCGAAGACCAATTCCCGGGCACTGAGTGTCAGATAAGACGCATGCTGTATGATCTCTACTTCACAAACTTCAGACCCTGCGGACACAGTGAGTACTGTGGTGCGGTTTTCCTGTGTAGTATTGGAAGAGGCTGTGAGGGTCAACTCCGCATCTCCTTTCCCGGCAGAAGCAGAAGTCTTTACCCAGGAATCTGCTACAGAAACTGTCCAGGATGTATTGGAGGTGATCTCAAGAGAATAAGTATCCCCTTCGGCCAGAAAACCAATCTTGTTGTCAGAGACAGACAGGAATTCATCCTCGTCTTCACAGGAAGAAAAAAAGAATCCTGCAAAAAGCAGAAAAACAATTCTATAATAAAAGAGAACAGAAACAGTGTTTTTACTAAGCATTGCGCCAATGAATTGGTGTGCGCTACAAATTTAACCATATATAGTTAAACTCTCCTAAAAAGAGGTCATTTTTTTTATATACACAGCAAGTATCATTCCGAAGGGCCGGAATCTTTTCGGAACGATGGCCATCCCCGCTCGGCCAGATAGACACCCGCGAGAATAAAAGCCGACCCTACCAGGGCGATCCAGGTAATTATCTCATTCAATACCCAGGCAGAGGTCAGCAAAGTTACTAAAGGCACTACATAGATATAATTAGTGGTCTGCAACGCGCCCAGGTGTCGGACCGCCGTATTCCACATCAGATAACACAGCATGGAAGCTACCACACCCAGAAAAATAAGATTGAACCAGACTACCGGCTGAGCAAGGATCAGGGCAGCTGTGGTGAGTGAAGAAAAATAAAAAAAGGAAGCATCGTCACCAGTCCATAAAAAAAGACTTTACGGGTAATAAATGTGGTGGAATAACGCTTTTGTAAACGCTGGAGCAATAAACAATAGCAAGCCCACATCAAAGCAGCCAATAGAGTGAGCACATCTCCGGCCGGACGCAGATGAAGGATAAAATGTCCGTTGAAAACGACCAATGTCACTCCGGCAAAAGCGATCAGTGATCCTACGACCAGACGGGAAGGGATCGGCTGCCCACGGTGCAAAATCCAGGTAAGCAGTGCCGCCAGTACAGGGGCAGTACAAATGATCAGGGATACATTGGAGGCTAATGTCAGCCCCAATGCGGTATTCTCGGCTACAAAATACAAAGAGCCTCCGAACAAACCCAGCAACAGGAAAAGCCCTTCATCCCGCCAATGATCGGCCAGGATACGACCGTGAGAAATAAACCGCATACAGAGATAAGCCAGCAGAAAACGATAGAACAGCACATCTACCGGCGAAAGACCGTGCTGAATGAGCACTTTTGTAGAGACAAAAGTAGTACCCCATACAATGACTGTAAGAGCCGCAAGCAAATGGTACCATCCGTGGTGTTTCGTTCTGAAGAACATAAGCAACATATATATCTGCAAAGATACATAATATAAAAGATTATAC
>JAJBTC010000204.1 GCA_020861095.1 Bacteroides sp. | reverse complement strand
CTACCTTGTCTTATTAGCTAAATGAACAAAAATTCAAGATATATTCCCCGTTGCTGGATTTGTATCGCGGTCTTTTTTGTTGGATGTACATCGCGAAGATACACGTCTGTTTGTTGGACCTGGATCACGGAGACGCACGCCGTGCGTCTCTACAAGTAGATTGGACATAGCTCCAAGAGCGGCGAAGGGATTTTGGATTACTCCCTTTTGTTATGTCTATTCTCAGATTATTAACGCTAAGAAATGTTGGGAATACAATACCCCAGCCTCATGTGCTCCCGAACCTATCATCCACCTGTAGAGACGCACGGCGTGCGTCTCCGCGACGTACGTCCAACAAAAAAGCCACATCTTCGCGATACAAATCCGATCTCAGCATATATGAGAGCCACAGAAGTATAAAATGAGGTAGTTGTATGTTTCAGGGAATCAAATGTAGTCAGGAACTATCTTATTTGATTAGTAACTCATCCCGTTTGGGACAGAAGTTTCTCCCGGTTTTTAGAAACATGTTTCCCTGGTTAGACTTATTTTTATAATAATAATAAAACTTCCCGTTTTTAAACTAAATGGATCAAAAATGAGGTAGTTTCAGATAAAAATTACAATCAACTATCTGATTTTAAAATAATTATTATTTAATAAATCATTCTGTTTTGTCAGGTGAGTATAGTTTTCTGATGATGCTGAGTATGTCTTTTGTCTTCAAAGACTCACCGTTTGACAAGTCCTACCTTCGCATTGAGTTTGAAATAGTAAACCCCGTTTTCCCGCTCCAGAACTCCGTATTTGTCTTTCTCCGTATCGCCTTTCTCAAAACGGGTATGGCGGTAGAGGAACTCATCGAATACAGTCCGGTCCGATTTGTGGTAAGAAAGTATCTCTCCGCTCCCACCGACGATCAGCATCCCTTCAATCGCGGAATCCTGTCCGGTATAGATCCTGGCAGGGCGCATACCCAGGGCCAATGCCGAAAGGAATTGTTTCATCTTATATTCGTAATAGCCATGCTTCCCGATGAGTTCGTCTTTGATCTTCAACGGATTGATCTGTTTCATGGCATCGGTAAGTTCACAGACACGGGTGATCCCGTCCAGGTGCATCATACGCAGCGACTCTGCCAGCAGACGGGGAAAGTGCAGATCGATCATCTGCAGGTTGCAGCGAAACACCTTGTCGGCTACATCCACGTACTTTAGTGTGCCACCCAGACTTTCGATCAGCAACATACGATCTGCCACTTCATTGGCAGACTCCAGGCCATTGATCTTATGAACGGTAGGATTGGGAAATTGGTTGCCGGTGAGTTCCAGTTTCAGGTTGGCAGCACGTCCGCCATCAAGAAGAGGCTTCATGGTGCCCAGACGGGAATAGATGGTAAATCCCATCAACGGAGCATCGGGATGCCAGCAGGCGATAGAGAGATCGGTACGATCTGTGGTCTGTGCTTCCAGGTCATAGATAGAAAGCGCGTCGAGAAATGCCTCCACCTCCTCCGGCGAAGGAACCTCCGCCTCGGAACTACTCTTTATGGCTTCCAGGATCAGGGCAGCTACTGCTTCAAAACTTTCGCGGGGAAAACGCTTGCTGCTTCCTGTTCCTTCGATACGGATCGTGTCTTTTTCTATGTAATAACGCCGCGGACCGTTGTGCTCTTCACGTTGTATCAACGCTATCGGCCACGCTGTCGCGTCTGCGGATCTGTGTAACTGTGCGTCACCGGGCAACAATGTGCCATCGGCAAGCAGACGGAAAAAGGTGTAGAGTTCGCTCCACTCCCGTTTAGTTGCTGTAAAAGCTATATTTCTGTTCTTGATTACTGAGTAATTACCTCCGGTATGGCCGGATAGGAAAAAGGATACGAGGGCGGGATCACCATAGACTCCTCCAACGGAGCAGGTTGCCGGGCACGTGCCAGCGTGGCGTAACTCCGGTCCCGGGGCATGATCACAATGAAGCGTCCGGTCCAGCAACCGTCGAACCACGACGGATTGCCCCGCTCGCGACGAATGGGGTATTTACGGTTCTCACCTTTGTCACGCATCTCACTGGAACGTCCCGGATCATTGATCCAGACATGCGTATCGGTCATGCCACGCAGCACCATCCAGTGTCCGTGATTGCCGGGAATAAGTCCGGTAGTGGAACTGCGGTACCTGACATTGATAAGCACAGGAATGCCCTGATCTATATACTCTTTGAGCACTTTATAGTCTTTATTGGAATATTGCTCGGCACTGATCATACCTTCGTAGTGGCGTGCCAGAGAGTCTATTTCGAAAGCATAATATCCTCCCTGAGCAATGGAAGTACGCCGGCGGAAAGGAGCTCTTTTTTTCAGGAAATACTCTTTCTGATACTCTACCAGTTTCTGTTCGGCTTCTTTGGCAGAGCGCTGGCGGTCTACGGTATATCCTTTGTAATAGTCAAACACCATTAGCGACGAAGCCAATGAACAATGGGCATACGGACAGCCGCTGATCTTCTGCGAATACCAGGGTATAGGTATGTCATTGGGGGCTTTCTCATCCTGGGCGACCAGGCGGCACAGTACGCAGAGAAGCAACAGACATCCAAGTAACAGTCTCTGTATGTTCATGATAAATGTGTTTCGACGGGTGCAAAGATACGAGTTTCCCTGTAAAAAGCCATATCCTCAGAAGTTTTTTGCATGGGAAAGAAAAAATCAATCAGGAGACTGTTCCGCAATACGCGCCGTATCTACTTTCTGTAACCGGGTACGCAGGCGCGGCATGGCCGACCGCCGGATGCGCAGGGTCATGACACAGTCGGTCTCATAGGCCTGTTTCACGACCTGAGGACCTTCCTCTTTGATAATACGCATCACATCGTTCATAAAAGGGTATTCGAACCACACAGTGATCTCTTCATCTACCGTGCGCTCTGAAAACTCGGCAGCCCCGATGGCTTCGGCAGCCGCGGCTTTGTAAGCAACGATCAGTCCGCCGGTACCCAGTTTGATGCCTCCGAAATAACGGACCACCACCACCAGAATATCCGTCAGTCCGTGCGAGTTGATCTGTCCCAGGATCGGCTTCCCTGCCGTACCCGAAGGCTCGCCGTTGTCATTGGCACGAAAGTTTTTCCGCTCGTGCCCCAGCATATAGGCATAACAGATGTGCCGGGCATCGTAGTATTTCTTCTGGAGTTCATCCAGATGCCCTTTGATATCTTCCACAGTGCGTACAGGAATAGCCAGAGCAATGAATTTGCTCCGTTTCTCTGTAAAGATACCTTCGGAAATCCCGGTTATGGTAGTATATGTATCTGCTTCCATGTTGCAAACATACATAAATTTTGTGTATTCAGACCCATTTCATATATGTATCCGGTTCCTTTCCCGGGAAAAAGGCCTGCCTCTACAAGTATGAAAAAGGACGTTCTCCCTATCTGATAAATTTACAAAAAGTTATATAGTAAATCTAAAATTTGTAATAAAATTACTTAGAAAGTACCTCATTGTTTGTCCCGCTACGGCAAAAGACTGGGTTCATTACTACTTATGGATGGTTTCCCTACCGGATCATTCGGTTAGACTACTGGAAAATCCGGTTTCCATACGGCTTATACATGGGTTCATTACCAGATAATCTGATCA
>JAJBTC010000155.1 GCA_020861095.1 Bacteroides sp. | reverse complement strand
CTTATTATTTTGACCGCATGCGGGGAGCTATAAAGTATGATATCGATCAGATCAGTTATGAAAATATCGAATATACCGAAGAATCTACTTCAAAATATAAATATCGTAACGACGACCATTCTTATTCTATTGGTTTCAGCTATGATTTCAGTCAAAATTATAGTCTGGGGGCACAATTTACAGGATATTCCATCCATTCAAGATTAAGTTCCAATCCGGAAACGGATTGGTTGAAAGTTTACGCCGGAAATACTCTATATGCATATAATAAAAATACATTGTCAGAGAAGGAACAGAAAAAGTTTTATAATGCGAATATCTATTTTTACGCCCAACCCCATAAAAAACTTTCTTTTCAGTTCGATACAGACTATGCAACGGATAAACCCCGGAATGAGCAGCATTTGCAGGAGACCTCTTTGTTGAACCAGGAAATGGAAGAGACTCATCTGTACACGAAAAATACGAATGATGTATATGCGGCAAAAAGCGTATTCAATTATAAAATGAATGATTCTCACCTACTGAAATTAGGAATAGATTATAGCTACGTTGAAATTGAGGGAACCTTACAAAACCCACAGGGACGTGTAGAGGATAATTTCTATAATAACAGAGAGAAGAAATACGCCGGTTTTTTACTGTATCATCTCCATAGCAAAAAAATCAATGGCCAAATCGGTCTGCGGTATGAATATGTACGATCTCAAGTAAAAGAGTTCTCGGAACTAATTACCAGTAAAAATTATTCCGATTTTCTGCCTTCTCTGGCTTTTTCGATTCCGCTGGAAAAAATAGACATTTCTTTCAATCTTACCAGTCGCATAAAAAGACCTTCTTTTGACCAACTCAATAATAAAGTAAACTATAACAACATCTTCCATCAGGAGAAAGGAAATCCTTTTTTAACCTCACAGAAATTTATGATATGGATTGGAACCTATCATATTCTGTTCTGAATTTCAGATTTAATTATCAATATATTAAAGATTATATTTATACTACTGCAGAGCCTTCTCCCCTTGCGGGTGGAGCATCGATTTGGTATACGACTAATGCGCCCAAATACCAACAGGTGGGGGCAGTATTGGTGTGTTCTCTGGAAGTTGGTTTCTGGCATCCTACTTTTACAGCAGGTGTTTATAAACCTTTTTTCAAGCTCGATTACTTAAATGAACCATTGAAATATAATATGCCCTATGGCCTGTTTGTCTGTGACAATGAATTTGAGCTACCCAAAGACTTCCTTTTCCGGGCTGATATACGTTGGTATACCAAAGGAGACAGAGGGATTCATCGAACAAATGGATCTGGAAGTGTAGATTTGGCCATACAAAAAGACTTTTTTTCTAACCGGTTAAACGTGACTCTCAGTGGAGATGATTTATTTAAATCGTCACAAACCAAGGATGTAAAAAAATAAACTACATATATTCAAAGAGAACGGCAAACTCTTATGCCCGAACTATCCTCATTTCCTTTAGATGGAGTTTTAATACAGCAAAAAACAAATATAAAGGAAGTAATTCCGCTGAAAGTGAGATAAACAGATTCTGATCTTTAAATCAAATTCTTATGAAAATATTGCAGAGTTACTGGTCAAAACCATTGATCATGAACGATAACTCCGACGGTATATTTCGAAGTACCGGAGGATGGGCAACAAAGGTCACGCTATATGCCAGCCGTGCCTTGAGTTGTCTGAAATTAAAAGAATTCTATGGGAATGTGGAATTCATTACTGATAAGCATGGGAAATCTCTCTTTTGTGACCTGTTGGAACTGCCTTTTACAAAGGTTAAAGTCGAATTAGATAATATCAATGACTATGATCAGAACCTATGGGCACTTGGAAAGATATACTCTTATTCCATTCAGGACGAGCCTTTTCTACACGTTGACTCCGATGTGTTTATCTGGTCTCCTTTTCCAGAGCAGTTGCTTAAAGCTCCAGTCATTGGACAAAGTCTGGAGACAAACTTTGAACATAATATTGACTATTTTAAGCATATAGAACCTCTGCTGGATTATACTCCGGCGGCTATACTCAGAGAGAGACAAAATACGAACGATATTATAGAAGTGAATGCCGGTATACTTGGAGGAAATAACATTCCTTTCTTCAAGGAATATACCCGGGAAGCCTTTGAAATGGTGGATCGGAATATGGATTTCTTTTCTCAGGTAACTAATAAAGGGGCATTCAATATGGTTTATGAGCAATTCCTACTGTACTGCCTTGCCAAAGAAAGAAATATTCCGGTAAACCTGCTTCTCTCCGAAGAATATTTTATTTTTTCAGGCTATTGTGATTTTGACTGTATCCCTGTGTTAGGCACATATACGCATGCTTTGGGCACATATA
This sequence comes from Bacteroides sp., assembly GCA_020861095.1. Classification (GTDB taxonomy): domain Bacteria; phylum Bacteroidota; class Bacteroidia; order Bacteroidales; family Bacteroidaceae; genus Bacteroides. The sequence continues at coordinate 23,166 of JAJBTC010000155.1, read as the reverse complement.
AGAAGTTTCACTCTATAGGAAACCATATAGTGGAAAGACTCAAATATGAATATCCTTATTATTACGATAGAATTATTTCTTTGATTAGCAGAAACTTTATATAATGGAAACAAAAGAATTTAATTCCGATATCTTCCAGATTATTCTAACACGAGATACTGGAAAAGCTCAAAAGCTAAAAGCCGAATTTGAAGCAATGTTTTTTTTGAATCCGACCCTGGCATCCGGAAAAATCGGATATGCATTGGCCTTTCTCTCCTATTATGAAGAGACCAAAGATGCGCAATATCTGAAAATGGGAAAGGAGATATTATTTAAGAATATCTATTGGAATAAAAATGTTTCTTTACTGCACGGCTCTGCGGGCTGTTTACTGGTATTGCTTTATTATTATTTCCTAACAAAGGATCAGGAAATAGTGGGGAAAATAAATGCTGTTTTGGAAGATCTATTGGCCGAATTGAAAGTGGTACCTGGTATGTCTTATTTAAAGACGGGTTTTGAGCAGGGAAGTACCGGAGTCTTATGGACTTTGTTCCTTATACACTCTTTTTTAGAAAACACTTATTTGGAGGAAATTATTTTATTATTGATAAACTCTGAAAATTCCGAAATATGTCAAATGCCTGTACCGAAATATCACCAGCAAATTAAAGAAGTCAGAACATTCTTGGTGGAGTATGCTACCGATGATTGTTTGAAATCTTTAAATAATGGATTGGAGTGGATAAAAGATCATTCTTCACTATATGACCAGCAAGAGCATGATCTCTTGCCCTTAAAGGCTCTGAACACTATTTTTGCCCGGATTGCTCAGGCATATATTCCGGTTGAAATAAATAGGAATAGATTGTCATATAAACAAATCCTGGAATATTTTCCCCGCACTTTATATCTGTTAGATCCGAACTATGACTGTTCCATCTATCTAAGTAATGGGACTATTGCGACGAATAAAACATTCTGTGCAAATTTTCAGCCTGATTCTGACCAGGTGAAAGAACTGTTTTTGCTGGAAAAAGCCAAATTCGAATACGAATGGAAATTGCGGTCACAGAACGAGTCTGCGTTAATTGAAAAAAATAATGAGGAACTTTCCCAAAATATATCACTTTTGGATCTTCCAGTCTCCAGTTTTTTGAACAATTATTTTATTTGTACGAAAGACCTCAAATTTCTTGAGTTAACTTATTATCTCACTTTCAAGGATGAGGAAGGCTTCGAACTGGCTCCTTCTTATTGGATAGCTTTGAAACCCATAACTTCTGCTTATAACCGTATTCAGATTGCCGAATATTGTTTGCAGCATGGACTGTTGCTCATAGGTACCATTAAGAAATACGGTAAGCCCATAAAGGGAAGCGAACTTCTGGCACTGATTGATAACCAGAAGTATAACATTCCCCCTGAAAAGGTCAAATTCATAATGATTAAAATTCTCAGAAAATTGGTTGTCTTGAGATTATTGACAATAACTACAAATGCGGTAGCCGAAAAGCATGAAGAGAGTAGGCATAATTAATATTTATTTTTATGGAAGAACGTAACATTCAGCCGTTGGAAGAAGATTTAAATCCAACGGAAGTAAAGGAACTTTTGGGTAAAGAAACCCGGGAAATGTTTGAGGCTGAACTGGAAGCTATGGGTGGCGGTGCGAGTTGTAAATGCCATGCAAACTCTGGCTGTTTGAAACGTACCTAAACGGTACTTGCATTACAGTAATTAAGGGGAAGGGAGATTCCCTTCCCTATGATAACCTATTAATAAGAGAACTATGGAATATATTATTTTTAATCCCGAATATGTATTGAAACCGGACTTAGACAGGGTACTATTATTGACCAAAGATCCCCTACGCACCACCCAGACCTACGTAGAATCTGTCCTTCACCCTATACATGCCCAAATACTGTCTTTTTTTACTGGAAAATTGAACAAACAGGATGCGATTAATCAGGCTGCCCATTTCCTGAAAGTAGAAGAGAGGGACATACGTACTTTTGTTGAAAAAATTATAGATAATGAAAAGAATGTGGTAGTGGACTATGATGAACCCAAAATTTTGGTTTTCCCAGAGAAAACGTTGATTTCTTCCACATATCCGGTGGATCGAGAAATGTATGATCCTACCCAATTCTCTGCTAAGGGGTTTAGGTTTAAGGTGGACAGGCATCTGACACCTTCCCGGATAACGTTCATGGCCACCACCCAGTGCTATACCGACTGTATCTATTGTTATGCAAACCGACGCAGAGATATTCAGCAACTTGATTTTGAAAGGGTGAAACAAATGATACTGGAATGTAAAAAACTCCATGTGGTTTCATTTGACGTCATTGGTGGTGAATTCTTTTTATATAAACATTGGAGACGGATGTTACCTCTATTGTATGAGAGTGGATACGATCCGTATATTTCTACAAAAGTTCCTATTACCGAAGATGACATTAAATACCTGAAATCGATCGGCATGAGGGATATTCAGGTTTCCCTGGATAGTTTAATTCCAAAAAATATTTCGACCCTACTACGCGCAAAAGGGAATTATGTAGAACGTATTAAACAAACTTTATATTTATTAGACAAATACGAAATAAAAATTCAGATCCATACAATTCTTACTTGCAAAAATGATCAGATACAGGATATGGACTCAATCTATCAATTTATCGCGAATCTGGGTTCTGTAATTACATGGAAGATTGATTTTGCGGCCTCTACTTTGTACAAAGGAGAGAAAGAATATGCTAGAATTAAGATAGGAAGAAGCAATCTCAAAAAATATATTTATACCTTGAGGATCTGAAGTCAAGAGGAGTACACTATAGGATTGTCTGCGGAGATCTGAATATTGAAAATAATCTACCTCCTGATGAACTCTCACAGGAAGAAAGAAACAAATTTTATACGCCCCAAAGACCTGTTTTTTGTGCCGGTAACTATTCCAGTGTATTTGTTCTTCCGGATGGAAAAGTGACACTTTGCGAGGAACTATACTGGAATCCAAGGTTTATTCTGGGAGATTATTCTACAAACAGTCTGAAAGAAATCTGGAACTCCCCTGCCGCAAAAGAATTGTATTATCTCTCTTCGGAAAAAATAAATAATCTTAGTCCTTGTAAACATTGTCAGATTTTAAGCCAGTGCAGACAGGAATTTGGTGGAGTCTGCTGGCGGGAAATAATAAAAGCATATGGAAATGATAAATGGGATTATCCTGATCCAATATGCCCGGACGCGAATAAGATAACCGGAGATATTTATATATAAAATGCCGGGGTCATGTCTCAAAGATGGAAAAGAATGCCTACTTGCCTTCAGCGGGATACATGTGACTGTGGTATTGTTTGTCTGCAGGCCATCATCTTATATCATGGTGTTTATTTAAACCTGGAGACAATCCGAAAAGCAGCTTTCTTGTCTAATACGGGCACCCGGTTAAGCGATTTGAAGTTGGCAGCAGTCTCTTTTCATTTGCAAACCAATTGTTATGAAATGTCTTTAAAGGCGCTTCTGGCCTCTTTTAAAAGTCCCTGTATACTACACTGGAATCAGAACCATTATGTAGTTTTATATCGGATAACAAAACGGAGGGGAAAGTTTTTTTATCACATTATGGATCCTGGAGTTGGAAAGATCAAACTGAATCAGGATACCTTTGAAAAAGGATGGTTAAATGTCCCGGAATATAAATCAGGTTACAAAGCCGGAGTAATCATCCAATTAGAACCTAAGGAAGCATTCAGCACTTTGGAAAGTGAAACTCCTTCCCGAACCTCCGACTTTCGGGAAGTAATTTCATACTTTCTGAAGTACAAAAAAGCGATATTCTACATTGTTGTATGTGTGTTAGGAGCCAATATTTTGCAATTTGCGTTACCCTTTATGGCACAGAATATCATTGATGTCGGTATTGAATTGCGGTCCAAAGTTATTATCAAAGCTATTTTAATAGGGCAGGCTCTTTTATATATAAGTTCTGGATGTTTTGAATTTATACGCCGATGGCTTCTCTTACACGTAAATAGCCGGGTGAATATCATACTGGTATCTGACTTTCTTTTAAAACCGGGGAGACTTCCTATGCGATTTTTTGAAAGTAAGGTTATAGGAGATCTTTTGCAACGTATAAATGATCATACAAAAATAGAATACTTTCTGACCTCTATAATGACAGATATTATATTTAGCTTGTCAACCCTTATTATGTTCTCGATCGTTCTTTTTTTGTATAGCGTTGAAATATTTTTATTCTTTTTCTTATTTTCCCTGTTGTATGTATTCTGGATATACCTTTTTCTTGGTAAACGAAAGCAGATAGACTATTCCCGGTTCCTGTATCTCTCTGCCAATAGCAGCAACCTGATCGAATTTATTGAAGGCATGAAAGATATTAAACTCTACAACTCGCATCATAAGAAAAGATGGCAATGGGAAAATATTCAGATACAGTTATTTAATCTAAACACAAAGAGTCTTACCATCGAGCAATATCAGAATGTGGGGAGTCTGCTTATCAATCAGATCAAAAACATTCTTTTGACTTTTATGAGTGCTGCCATGGTAATTGATGGTAATTTGACTTTAGGTATGATGCTATCTATCCAGTTTATCATCGGACAACTAGAAGGACCCATTAACAGGACCATCGGTTATATGCATTCCTGGCAAGATGCCAAAATATCTTTCGACAGGATGGCTGAAATACATAAATTAGAAAATGAGGATCATGACGGGAAATACAAACTTCCGGTATCCAAATCCTACGATATTACGATCCATAACCTTTGTTTCAGGTACGGGAGTCCATTCAGTCCATGGGTGCTGAAAGACATCAACCTGGTTATCCCTTCCGGGAAAACTACTGCAATCGTTGGGATGAGTGGAAGTGGGAAAACAACACTGGTAAAATTGCTTTTGGGGTTTTATCTTCCCACTCAGGGAGAGATCCGGGTGGGTAACTACAATTTAGAAGCCATAAATATTCAGAGTTGGAGGAATTTATGTTCAGTAATAATGCAGGATAGTTTTGTTTTCAATGATACGATTGAAAATAATATAAATCTTACAGAAGAGAAAACGGACTATCAGCGGATGAAGTTTTGCTGTGAAAGTGCGAATTTCCAGGAGGTAGTGGATGCCCTACCTAATAAATACAATACTAAAATTGGCTTAGACGGGAATGGACTCAGCAACGGACAAATTCAACGCTTACTGATAGCCAGAGCTATTTATAAGGATTCAGATTATATATTCTTTGATGAATTTACCAATTCACTGGATGCGCAGAATGAAGCGAATATTATGGATTCCTTAAATAAGATAAAAACGGGCAAAACCGCAATAATTATTGCCCATCGATTTAGTACCATAAAAAATGCGGATCAGATTGTGGTAATAGATCAGGGAAAAGTGGTTGAAATAGGAAAGCATGATGAACTTATAAACAATCGGGGAATATATTATAGATTGATGAAAGAACAACTTAATTTGCATGAATGAAAAATCACAGTCCCAATTTTATAAAGATGATGAACTTCACACCAGGGGTAAAATTAAAAATCTTTCTATTTATCCCTGTGCTCCTGATAGGTGGGGTCGTCTGCATGTTGAACAAGGTTGTTGTTCCAGATAAAAATAAATATATGATTGTCCGGGGTTCTGAAATATTCTGGGAAGATGCTTGTATTGTAATCTATCCCGGAAATAAACTAATATCTTTAGATACAAAGCATAAAGGGGTTTTCTATCTATTTGAAGATGAGTCTTTATTATGTCGGTTGGTTATAAGTAAAACTGATAAGTGCAATCCGGAAATTATACTTATACCTGATGGCAATGCATTTCTGGAGAGTTCTTCGCTTTTCGACAAAGTATTTGTAATCACATCCAGTACCACATTGTTGAAAAAAATCATTCATTCCATAACTTTCTAAAAACACCTTCCGGATTAATCGGATAAACATCTATCTACCCCTCATGGGTATTATTCTCTTCTATGGTCTCCACGGACTGGCAAAAGTTCAAAAAAAGGCTTTTTAGTCAGAATCGAAAGAGAAAAATAAAAATATCGTATATTTGCGGGGGATTATTATATAGGATAATAAGCTTCCCAACGGTTAAAGCTGGCACTTTTAAAAACCAATAAGGGAAACGGATGTTATCATTTACGTTTGTTTTATGTCACTGTCCAGCATAATAAAAGCGTAGAGGTTACTTAATTCTTTATTCAGGATGCCAGTCCTACCGTTGGGATGGTAACGTTCTACACTTTCCTCTTTAGAAAGTCCTTCTGGGCTTTATGCTTTGCATAAAGATATTACATTTCCGATTTATTTATCTTAAATTTTTCCAGAAATTCGCCAAAATTAATCTCAGGGCAGTATTCCGCTCACCTCTAATCAGGAAGGAATTTGAGGAAACCCATTAACTTACTTCCAAACAAAGAAAAAGGAAGTTCATCCTGCCGGTTAACCGAGATTCTTTCAACAGCCGGATTATTATATAATCCATAACTATTACCCCCTCTGTAGGTATTGACAAGACGACTGGCTCCTACACGTCTGACAAAACTTAATATCCCGGAACATGATTTACAGAATTGTTCAGGATGGGCCTTAGATTCGATAACTTTAGTAATATAAATCCCTACATTTGGATGGATACTACTGGCTTCTGCGATAAACTTTTCAGCACTCCATTCTCTAACGGAATGATATCCAGATACCAGATGATCTGTATGAGTGGTGTAACGGAAACGGGATAGGTTGCGCTGGTGCCCGGCTATTTTCTTATACCGGTAAGAGACTTCTACCTCGGAGGCTATATATAGTAATTTTACTTTTTTACCTATATACTCACCAGGTACACTATAATAATGAGCATCTTTACTTAAACGGATATGGCCGTTTTTCATAACTGTTACCATTACTTGTTTCTTTTGCTCATAACGAATCGGATTTAAACCACTTAAGAACATGCATTCTATATCCTCGAACTGTTCCCTGCGACTATAATTCCGACCAGAGAAAAGGATGTTGTTATGGACTTCAAAACTACACGGATAGCGGTATCTAAAGATTCCAGGTCATAGAATATGGGCTCTTCAAGCCGGGTATAAATACTTCTTTATATTAACTTTACAGCGCCCTCTACTAAGGCTTTATCACGGGGACGACAGGAACGGGTAGGGATGACTGCACAAATATAGTGTTCTGCAAATGAAGCAAAATCAATAAATACTTTATCACCTGCTTTATGTGCCAGGTGCATAACCAGACGCAGTTGTTGCTCTATACGAAGTAAGTGCGTGTTAAAGGTAGAACGGGCATAACCGTCTGGATGAAAGAATTTATACTCTTTATATAAAATCTCACGGGGCATCCTCTCGTGTTTAAGACATTTTAAATAAGAGGGGATAAGCGCTTCCTGTTCATTTTGACGATCACTGGGTTCCGAAACAAGAGGTTTATCCAGAAAGAGATTCGATAATTCAAGATCATTTATACTTAAGGTCTAATCATAACTAAGACCTAACACGGGAAACTTCTGTGAATATTTTTTACAGTATTATGTATGTAGTCTGTCACCCCATCAATTACACACCTATATAAACAGTTGGGACTGGATAAGATATTAAAGATCTTGCGATGTATAACCTCGTTCTCCCTCCGATATGACCTAATATGTATATAATAAAAGACCGCATCAAATGACTGTACGTTCTTTAAGACAGTTAGAGCCTGTAAGTTATTCCAAAGATAAGCCAACTTTTAAGACAGCTCCCTGATATAGATCCGGAAACATCTACTTCATTCAGTGAGGCATTTATTCCTCCGGTCATAAATCCATAGAACCTTTCTATCTGGACAAAAAATTCCTTCTATCGCACATTTGCACAAAAAATGATGAAAATCAAACCCATTCCGGTGAAATGTGTACTTTTTTCTCTTGCAATTTTGCTAATATTGCCCCTGATTTGAGAGATGCATCTTACGGATCCTGATCACCCTAAAATAGGACTACATGAAACCACTGACCACCCTACCGGGCACACGCGCCATTCGCAACAAACATAGAAACTACCCTACAAAGGTAGTAGGGTCTGACCGGTAACAGACTGCTTTTCCCAAAACCAAGAAATGAAGAAAATACGTTTCACCCTTACATACATGATTTATACCATGAAAAAATTATCCTTTTTGCAGATTATCGCTTTTCTACTTTTGCTAACTTGCGCCTCGTGCGGAACCCAGGACGATCTGATCGACCAGCCTCCTTACGAACAGCCCGAAGAACGTCCCGATGAACTTCCTGATGAACTTCCTGATGAACAACCGCAACCTACCGCTACTTTCAGAGATGCACCCTACCTCATCGGATGTGCTGTGGTACCTTCTTTGTTGCAGAACAACAGTAAGTACGCCGGGGTAGTACAGGAAGAGATGAGCAGCATCACCCCGGAAAACGCGTTGAAGATGGGGGCACTCAGCCGGGGGCGTGGCAGTTACTTCTGGGACGATGCAGACTACTTAGTGGAGTATGCCGCAAACAACCGGATGCGCGTTCACGGGCACACACTGATCTGGCATACCGACCTGCCCGGATGGGTAACCGGATTCTCCGGTACCAAAGAAGAATGGATCGCCCTGATGCAGGAGTATATACACGAGGTGGTAGGCCGTTATCAGGGAAGTATCGCTTCCTGGGATGTAGTGAATGAGGCCTTCAACGACGATGGGACCTACCGCAACACGATCTGGTACGAGAATATAGGTGAAGAATACATTCGTCTGGCATTTGAGTTTGCCCACGAGGCAGACCCTACGGCCATCCTTTTCTACAACGACTATGGTATGGAGTACAGCATGGCCAAACGCGAAGCGATCTGTACCTTAGTAAAGGACCTCCGGGAAGAAGGAGTACCCGTACATGGCATCGGACTGCAGATGCACATCGATATGTACCGTTCGGCATCGGACCTCAAGGCATCTATCCAGGCTGCCGCCGACTGCGGAGTATGGGTGCATGTGTCGGAGATGGACGTAGCCTGCAATCCGGAGAAGAAGACCGACTTCACCTTTACGGAGAAGATAGCCCAGCAACAGAAAGACTCTTACCAGGCCATGTCGGAAGCCCTGCTCTCGCTCCCTGCCCACCAGCGTTTCGGTATCACCTTCTGGGGAGTATGCGACGCGCATTCCTGGCTGACCCCGGCTCCGGACGCTCCGTTGCCTTTCGACAGTAACTTTGAGAAGAAGCCGGCTTACGAGGGCATCACCGGGACATTTGATAAGTAACATCTGTCTATGAAACGCATCTACTTTTTTCTGTGTCTTTTTTTGCTGGTAGCTACTCTCCGCTTGCAGGCGCAACGTGCCAGCGACCGGGAGGCTCAGGCAGATTCCATCCTCTCTCTTATGACCTTAGAAGAGAAGATTGGACAACTCAATATGCTCACCGGCAACTGGGAGGCTACCGGTCCGGTACTGAATGACAGGAACAAAGCCGATAAACTGAAAAACGGTGAGATCGGCTCCATGCTCAATGTCAAAGGAAGCATACACACACGGGAAATGCAGACCCTGGCACTCGGGTCGCGCCTGGGCATCCCTCTCCTCTTCGGACAGGATGTGATCCACGGCTACAAGACCATCTTCCCCATTCCGCTGGCGCTGGCCGCTTCGTTCGACGCGGAAGTGATGGCCCTTGCCGCACGGGTCTCCGCCCGGGAAGCAGCCGTATCAGGCATTCACTGGGTATTCTCTCCGATGCTCGATGTCTCGCGCGATCCCCGTTGGGGCCGCGTGATGGAGGGCCCGGGCGAAGATCCTTATCTGGCTTCCGTAATGGCTGCCTCCATGACCCGGAGCTATCAACACCCTTTTGAAGACGGACTCAAAGTAATGGCCTGCGCCAAGCACTTCGCCGCCTATGGGGGAGCCATCGGAGGACGCGACTATAACACGGCAGACCTATCGCTGCAAACCCTGCACAATATCTACCTCCCTCCTTTCCGGGCGGCCGCCCGACACGGGATCGCTACATTTATGTGCTCCTTCAACGAGATCAACGGTGTGCCCGCTTCGGCCAATCCCTACCTCTACGAACTCCTTTACAAAGACTGGAACTACCAGGGTTTTGTGGTTTCGGACTGGGGTTCCATCCGGGAGATGGTGGTACATGGCTACAGCAAAGACCGCAAGCAGGCTGCTGAGCAATCCGTCCATGCCGGTCTCACCATAGATATGGAAAGCAATTGCTATGCCGAGTACCTCCCGGAGTTGGTCACAGAAGGAAAAGTAGCCGAAAGCATCATTGACCGGGCCGTGCGGCAGGTACTGCTCCAAAAGATAGACCTCAAGCTCTTCGAAGACCCCTTCCGCTACTGCAACGAAGACCGGGAAAACAACGAACTGCTCTCCGCGGCCAACCGCTCGGCAGCCCGAAGCGTAGCTGCACGCTCCATCATCCTGCTGAAAAACGAAAACGCTCTCCTTCCTGTAAAAGATACGCCCCGTACTGTGGCAGTGATCGGACCCTTAGCCGACTCCCGGCGCGATATGGATGGCAACTGGGTGATGCTCAGCAACGATCCCATCGCAGTGACCCTGCTGGAAGCCGTTCGTAGCAACTACCCCCACAGCCGCATTGTCTTTGAAAAAGGATGCGACATCACCGGGGAAGACTGTAGCGGGTTCGACCAGGCCACTGCCGCCGCCCGCGAAGCAGACCTGGTACTACTGGCATTGGGAGAGGCCTGGGACATGAGTGGAGAGGCACGCTCCAAAGGAGACATCAGCCTGCCCGGCGTACAACAACAATTAGCTACAGAGATATACAAAGCCAACCCACGCACAATAACCCTGCTGATGGGTGGCCGTCCGATGATTTTTGAAGAGATCGCCCGGGAAGCACCCGCTATTCTATATACCTGGTGGCTGGGTACGGAAGCCGGCAATGCCATCATGGATGTAGTGCGCGGAGAGGTCAACCCCTCGGCACGCGTACCGATGTCATTCCCCCGCCACCTGGGACAGATACCTGTCTATTACAATCATAAAAACACCGGACGCCCTCCCCAGGAATCGCCCGGCAACTATTCGGGCCGATACATAGACATCAGCCACAAGCCCCGGTATCCGTTTGGTTACGGTCTCTCCTATACCCGTTTCCACTATTCCGACATCACAGTCTCTACCCAGGCCGGAAACCTGCGGGTGACACTGAAACTGGAAAATACCGGTGAAGAAGACGGAAGCGAACTGGTACAGGTATATCTGCAAAAGTTGTGGGGAGAGACCACCCGCCCGGTCAGGGAACTGAAACAATTCCGTCAGGTATACCTCGCCCGGGGAGAAGAACAGACCTTCCACTTAGATATCCCCTATAGTGATCTGGCATATTATGGAAACAACGGCTGGATGGATGGCTCCGGAGAATACAAGATCTATCTGGGCAGAAATGCCAACGATATGATCTACGAACAACAACTCCACATTCCCTGACCGACGGCAGGTAACAGCCTGCCACCCATCCGGCATTACCTATTAGCACCCTGCCAACCTCCAAGACACCTCCATACAGGCAGGATACCTTCTGTATACCCGTTTGTTTAACCTCGTATGCAGGTACAACTAATACCCGTTGCATGCTGAATCAACCCCTTTTTCCCCTTACATCAGTTGGGCCCACATCTGTGGGCCGATGAGTTCACAGTTGCAGGCCCATCGGTTTACAGTTGTGGGCCGATGGGCCTGCATCTGTAGGCCCAATTAAAGAACAAAGAAAAAGAGGTTAAGATATGCTCTATATGAGGTTGATGTAGCAGGAAAACAGGGTTAAGGAAACTGTCTTCCCCATATGCATCTGCCGGAACATTGCTTTTCCCATAGAAACGTTCGGAAAAACAACCCTATCTTTATAGGAAGTAGCCGGGAAAAGGAGGCCGGCTATCCAGCAAAAAAGACACAGAAGCACATATATACAGAGCGTAAACCATCTCTATGCTTCCATGTCTTTGCGTGTATGGAATATGTTACAGATTGGAACAGAAACAGATCAATACCGCAGTTTAAGCGCCATATCCCCGAACTCCGAGATCTGGTCGAAAGAAGTAAAGAACACCCTTCCCCCTTTGCTCACCACATTCAGTGCGATATAGCTGACCACATCATCCACTACATCCTTCCCGTCGGGGTCAGTTGCGGGTTCAAAGCTACGTTCATCGATCATCCTCACCGACAGAGAAAACCCTTCATTTACCAGTAACAAATCGGCCATACCATCCAGAGAAGCCCGGTAGATATCCTGTATATCGGTTACGACCTTCCCTTCGGAAACAGCCTGCTGCATCTCCTGCACAGCTTCTGCACGACGCTTCTCCTGATCGGCCTTCACGATCTCCCAGCTCTGTTTCACGATATCGTGCGTCTGGGTCTTGTTGTAGTTGATCGGCGCATGTCCGAGGTAGATATCCGGACGATCGGCTACCTGCATCAGGCGGCTGTAGTTGTCTTCCGTACAGATCACCACTGTAGGCAGACCGGTCTCGTTGTACACCCGCATCAATGCCTTGTCCACATCGTTGAAATACTCCCTGACCTGGTCGTCCATCAGCCGGGCATTGCTGCGCTCCTCTCTGTCTACTACAATATGCGGATTGGGAGCGAACGGAAAATCGCCGTTCTTCACTTCTCCGGTTATCCCATCGTCCAGCGCATTATACAACTGTACCCCTCCCTGAGAGAGCAGTAAGACCAGGTACTCCTCACTGCGGTTATAGGCCTTGATGATGGTACGCAGGTCGAATCTGTCTCCGATAAACACCCTATTCTCATAGGTAGACCACGAAACTTTGATCACCTCTTCTGCCTCATCGGAAAGAAAAATATGCAGGCTATCTAAGCTATAATTGAAATCGTACCTTTCTTCTATACGTTTCAGACGATCCAACAGGCGCGCAACGGGGCGTTTGCCATACTCCTCCGTAAGCCGGCTGGCAGCTTCTTTGATCAGATCTTTCAACTGGATCCGGTCCGGTGCACTGTCGGGGTAAGTACGGTGCGTGTTCAGTGAGATCGTTACACAAGGGTTGCCCCGCCGAGAGGCCAGATAGATGAGTTTTTCCCGTATGGTCATAGTTACTTTTTTTGATGATACAATGCAGTGATAACAACCCGCCCAAACAATTGTTTGGTGTACTCCGACCACCCGGCGGAGATGTATTTTTTGCCTGTACCGACAAGATCGGAAAGCGGTTTGAACAAACCTCCCCCTGCTTTTCGACAAAAGCGAAAACAAATGCTCAGAATTGAAATTATCCGAAACATTCCGAAAAGCAGTTTTCCCTGTAATTTCCTACTTTGCAGTCGGTAAAGCCGAACACACAAGAGATTTCATAACCATATCTAACCGTAAGAACGTATGAGAACTACGATTATCCACTTTTGTATCACATGCCTGTTGATGCTTCCGCCTGCTCTGTACGCGCAAGAAGGACGCGAGATCACCGGCCGGGTGACAGATGCCGAACAATACGGCCTGCCCGGTGCCAACGTACGGGTGAAAGGTACCGCCACGGGTACCACCACCGATATAGACGGAAACTATTCCCTCTATGTACCCGATCCGGAGAAAGCCATACTCATCTTCTCCTTCATCGGATTGCAACCGAAAGAGATCATCGTCGGACATCAGCGTACGATCCACGTCACGTTAGACGCGTCTGCCATTGAACTGGAAGAGGTAGTAAAGATCGGCTACGCTACCGTGAAGCGCAAAGACCTCACCGGCTCTGTCTCTTCGGTCAACACCAGAGTACTGGCATCTGCCCCTATCACCGACGTGACCCAGGCTCTGAGTGGTAAAGTGGCAGGTGTACAGATCATCCGCAGCCAGGGATCGCCCGATGCCGATATCCCCATCCGCATCCGGGGCGGAACGTCTATCACACAAAACAACGAGCCGTTATATATCATCGACGGATTTCCTTCGGAAGACGGACTGAAAGGGATTGAGGCCGGAGACATCGAATCCATAGATATACTCAAAGATGCCTCTTCTACGGCGATCTACGGTGCACGGGGAGCCAACGGGGTGGTACTGGTCACCACCAAAGGAGGAAAAAAGGAGAAGCTGCAGATCAGCTACGATATGTATATCGGATATAAGAAGGTGAGTAAACGCTACGATCTGCTTTCGGTAGAGGATTTTGTGAAATTAGATTACGAACGGAGCATAGACCAGCCAGACCGGATGCGCAACATCATCCTTCCTACCTATGGTACCTTTGACGAATATGCCGGACTCTACGGCAACCGACCAGGGATAGATTGGCAGAAAGAGGTATTCGAACGTCACTCTGCCATCAGCCAGCAGCATAAATTCACCCTGAGCGGTGGCAATCCTACTTCGCAATACTTAGTCACCTATACACGCAACGACGACAAAGCGATCTGGTACGGAAGCGGTCTTAAAAGGGACAACTTCCGCATGAAATTCAATCAGGAAGCCTCTTCGTGGCTCACCTTCTCCACACAGATGAACTATGTAGATGAATCTACCCAAGGGATGGGAAGCCTACAGGATGGAGGAGCCTTCAGCCGCATGCAGCACGTGATCCAGTACCGGCCCACCATCGGAAAGAACGGAGCGGACACTGATCTGATCGTCAACGATGACGACCCGGTGCTGCTGCTCGAAGGGGCCAGTCCGATGCAGAGCCCCATAGCCAGTATCGAAAGCGAGACCATCGACAAGCGCAACCGGATCCTGATAGTGAACGGAGACGCGGAGATCCGGTTCACTAAAGCACTCTCGTACCGGAGCACAGTGGGTTTCCGCAAACGGATGCGCAACGAAGATACGTTCTACGGCGAACGCTCCAAGCAGGCCAAGAACGCGGGTGCTCCCTACGGATGGAAGACTTCGCTGGACGAAGAGAGCCTGATGTATAACCATGTCGTGACCTACAACAAGCGCTTTGACACGGACCATCAAATGGATCTGGTAGGCGGGCAGGAATACATAACCTCCCGCTCGAAATGCCTCAAAACGGGAGCCAGTAATTTTCCCAACAAGAACTTCGGACTGGACGATATGTCGCTGGGAAGCACACCGGACAAGCCGGTCACCCTCAACCAGGAAGACCGTATGCTCTCTTACTTCCTGCGGGCCAACTACCAGTGGAGACAGAAGTACCTGTTTGCCGCTTCCCTGCGGGCAGACGGCTCGTCCAAATTCGGAACGGAAAACAAATGGGGCTACTTTCCCTCCGCCTCCTTCGCCTGGCGGGCTTCGGAAGAGGAGTTTATCCGCAGGCTGGGAATCTTCTCTAACCTGAAACTGAGACTGAGCTACGGTACGGCCGGGAACAACCGGATAGACAACTACCTGTCTCTGTCCAAGATCGGATCTGTCTGGATCCCCTACGGCACGGGTACACAGTCGGGGTTTGTGAGCAAACAGCTCCACAATCCGAACCTGAAATGGGAGACCAATATCACCATTAACATAGGGATCGACCTGGGATTCTTAGAGCAACGGTTGCAACTGACGGTGGATCTCTACAACATAGCGACGAAAGACCTGCTGCTGAATGCCAATGTACCGCTGATCTCGGGGTACGAAACCACCATGATCAATGCCGGGAAGACCTCGAACCGGGGAATAGAAGTGTCACTGACCACGCACAACATCCGTACACGGGACTTTTCGTGGTCTACCGATCTGAACCTGTCGCACAACCGCAACAAAGTGAAGGCGCTCTATATGGCAGACTACATGGAGATCGTCTCCGGATGGGCACAGACCTCGGAATTCAACAAGAGCGACTATAGGATACGCGTAGGAGAACCCCTGGGGCAGATGTACGGATATGTACTGGAGGGGATCTACACAATGGACCACTTTACCTACGACAGCGAAAGTGCTTCGTACCTCCTGAAATCGGGTATCCCTTACGACAAAAGTCGCTACCCGAAACCGGGTTACTGGAAATTTGCTGATCCGGACGGTAACGGAGAGATCACCGCCGAAGACCGGAAGGTACTGGGAAATGCCAATCCGAAACTCTATGGCGGGCTTAACAACACGATCACCTGGAAGGGGTTTGACCTGAACGTATTCCTCAATTTCTCCTGGGGCAATAAGATCTACAGCGCCAATAAAATGTATTATACCAAACTCAACAACCAGTACCGAAATACACTGACGGAAGCCAACCAACGGTTCACCGTGATCAACAACCAGGGAGAATACATCTTCCACGACCCGCAGCAACTGGCAGCGGTGAACCAGGGGCGCACGTTTGTCTCCGTCGAAGGCAATTCGGATCTTTATTTACATTCGGGATACGTAGAAGACGGCTCTTTTCTGAAAATCAATACTGTATCGCTGGGCTATACACTGCCACGCAGACTGACGGAGAAAATGAAACTCTCTACGGTACGGTTCTATACCACGGGATACAACCTCCATACGTTCACCCGCTACTCCGGCTACGACCCGGAGGTGAACACCTTTCCCAACAGTGGCCTGACACCGGGCATCGACTGGGGGGCCTACCCTTCTGCACGCTCCCTGGTATTCGGAGCCAATATAGCTTTCTAACTTAAAAACACAGACATACCTATGAAAACGAATATAGATATCCGATTGCCGCTTCCGATGGTGCCGTTGTGCCTGATGCTGTTGCTTGCCTCGTGCAGTGATTTTCTACAGGAAAAGGTATATGACTTCTACGATGAGGAGGAATATTACCGCAATACAGAGGAACTGGAACTGGCTGTGAATGGTGCCTACGAGGTGCTGAGCTACAAAATGACGTACGGACACTTTATGCTGGTGAACGATTGCGATACAGACCTGAGCCACATCAAAGGATCGGGCACGGGACACGCGGCGCGCGACATCGGACATTACAATGTATATGCAGAGCATACCTGGCTGCAGGAAGCATGGGGACTGTACTACACGGGCATAGACCGGGTCAACCGCATCTTAGCTAATAAAGAAAAGATAGAAATACAGCATGAGAGCGATGAGGCGACCTATCGCCGTCTGATAGCCGAAGCCCGCCTGCTGCGCGGCTTGTGCTACTTCGACTTGGTACGTATGTGGGGAGATGTGCCTCTGAAACTCACTGCGTCTAAGCTGGGGGATGATTTCATGATCCCGCGCACCGACCGGGAAGAGGTGTACGACCAGATCGTGGAAGACATGGAGGCGGCGATAGCCGACCTGCCCTGGCACGACGAGACGGGCAACTACGAAGGACGCATCTCTAAAGGAGCGGCCATGGGGCTGCTGGCCCGCACATGGCTCTTCCGGGCAGGCTATTCGCTGCACATGGACAAACAGATGAAACGTCCGGCAAACTACAAGGAATATTACGGTCAGGTGAAAACTTTGTGCGAACAGATCATCCGCTCGGGACGGCACAGCCTGAACAGCAGTTACGAGCAGGTGTTCCGGAATGTATGTGAGTACATCCTGGAACCACAGGAGGTGATGTACGAAGTACAGTTCTACAACCCTACAGGCGAAGACGACCATACCGGAAAGATCGGTTCGTACAACTCGCCGGAGATAGACCGCAACTCTTCCTACGGCCTGGGCAACTCTTTTATCAAAACCACCGGCCTCTTTGCCGGCTACTACGATCCGGATGATCCGCGATTACCGGTAGCTATAGCCGACTTCAAAATAGATAGCGGCGACAACATCCTTCTGATCCCATACAGTCAGAGCTACGACTGGGCACCGGGCAAATGGAGACGCAACTGGGTGGCTGGTACACCGAAAGATCTGGAAAACACGGATGTGAACTTCATCCTGTTGCGCTACGCGGATATCCTGCTCATGTATGCGGAAGCGGTGAACGAGACCGACGGAAAACCGAATGATCTGGCGCTGGAATGTATCAACCAGGTGAGGCGACGTGCCTACGGATTGCCAGTGACCCAACCCGACGCAACCCTCGACCTGACCTTTGCCGACTTTCCGACCACAGACAGCCTGCGCGCATATCTCTTTACGGAGCGGGCACGGGAACTCTGCTTCGAAGGATTCCGCCGCTTCGACCTGATCCGCTGGAACCTGCTGGCAGAAGTAATCGGGGAGTTTTACAAGGAGTTTAACCGTCAGATCACCGAAGGACTGCTGGATCCGTATGTATGGGCCGCCGGACAACGCTTTCAGGCAGGGAAACATGAACTCTATCCAGTACCTGCGTACGAGATACGAGAGACACGGGGAGTGATCACACAGAATCCGGGATACTAAAATCTGGAAAACGATCACCCACACAGGTTATCATCCCCCTGTAGAGACGCATATTTGCGTCTCCATACTTGCATCTCCATATTTGGGGCTCCATATTTGGGGCTCCATATTTGGGTCTCAGCGATATACGTTCAACAAAAGTAAACCTCTGTTTAATAAATAAAAACACTTGGAGGACTCATTGGATGTAAAATAAGACTTATCCATAACTCAGATTGTAAATAGGATTGGCTCTGTACCGCGGAGACATAAATATGGAGACATAAATATGGAGACGCAAATATGCGTCTCTACAGGTGGATGCCACCATGGGGGTATGTGTCTTTCCAATCATAAATCAGTAAATCGTAAATTATCAGATCTCATGGCATATTCAATTATAAATCGTAAATCCCTTCTCTTAGCCTTGCCCGGTATACTTGCCGGTAATCTTCAGGCTTCGGAACTCCCTGCTACCCCCGATCGTCCCCACATTCTCTGCATCGTTTGTGAAGACATCAGTCCTTATCTGGGTTGCTACGGCGATCCGGTGGCAGTTACCCCATACCTGGACCGTTTCTCAGAAGAGGCCATCCGCTACACCGGCATGTACACGACCATCGGAGTGTCTTCTCCCAGTCGGGCGGCACTGATCACGGGGATGTACCCGACGGCTATCGGTGCCAATCACATGCGCACCGCACAACGGAAATCCAAACCGGAAGGCATCACTCCATATGAGGTGATCCCTCCGACAGGAGTCCGATGCTTCACAGAATATATGCGTGAAACAGGCTATTACTGTACCAACAACTCCAAGACAGACTATCAGTTTGAAGTACCGCTCACTGCCTGGGACGAGCAGGGAGAGACCGCGCATTGGCGACATGCCCCCGCAGATATGCCCTTCTTCTCTGTCTTCAACCTCAACGTTACTCACGAATTCCAGGTGATGCAACGCGCCGGTCAACCGCTGGAAGTAGACCCCGCGGACATCCTCCTGCCTCCTTACTACCCCGACGACCCGGTGATCCGTAGAGACATGGCGATCATGTATTCCAACATTGCCGAAATGGACCGGCAGTTCCGCAGCCTGCTCGACGAACTGGAAGCCTCCGGACGGGCAGATCGTACCATCGTGATCTGGTACTCCGACAATGGCGGACCGCTCCCCCGACAGAAGCGTGAACTGTATGAATCAGGGACATTAGTGCCGTTTATGATACGCTTCCCGGACAGACGGGAAGCAGGCACCGTGGAACAGGATCTGCACATGTTTACGGATATCCCTGCTACCATCCTCTCTCTGGCGGGAATACCCGTACCGGACTATATGCACGGAGAAGCCTTTCTGGGAGACTACAAAAGCCAATCCCGCGCTTATGTTTACGGCGCGCGCGACCGATTAGATACCTTCTATGAAAAGCAGGCCTGTATACGCGACCGACACTACCGCTACATCCGCAACTACAAACCCGGACAAGCAAACTACCTGCCTATCGTTTCCCGGTCGCAGATGCCGCTGATGAAACGACTGGCAGAGATGTACGAAGCAGGGGAACTGAATGCGGATCAGGAGAAATGGTTTGTCGCTCCCCGTCCGCCGGAAGAACTCTACGATGTGTGGAACGACCCGCACGAGCTTAACAACTTAGCCGGGGATACCCGCCACCAGCGTAAGTTGAGGGAATTGAGCCGGGAACTGGACCGCTGGCTGGAACCTCAGCGGGAGATGTGGGAACTGAGTGAGAAGGAACTGATCCGGCACTTCTGTCCCGACGGCGTGCAACCGGTAGTGGAGCAACCTGTGATCCGGATACACAACGGCATAGCCACGCTCTCCTGCGCTACCGAAGGAGCTTCGATCGCTTATCAAGTCAATGGGAAAGGCCTGAAAGAAAAACACTGGTGGTTGTATACAGGCCCTTTTCCGGTGGGAGAAGACGATCGCATCACCGCCGTAGGGGTACGTGCCGGATACCGCAACAGTACCCTGCACGTGGAAGCCACCGAACTACTGGAAGAGTGGGCGGAGACCCTACTGGCCTATCAAATTGACCATCCCAACCCGTCGCTCAACGGAGGACTGCTCTGTCCGGCCTGCGCGCGGATACACGGCAGGTGCGGAGATGCCGTACTGCCCTTGATGTATATGTACGAGCGCTCCTGCAACACCAAATACCTGAATGCCGCGCGCAGACTGATGAAATGGATGGAGAATGTACGCCAGCCGGATGGTTCCTGGATGAACGACCTGCATGTGTCGGACTGGAACGGGACGACAGTCTTCTCCGCCATTGCCCTGTATGAAACGCTCCACCATCACGGCCCTCTGCTCGACGACTCTACCCGCACGGTCTGGCGGCATCAACTCCTGCAGGCCGGAGAATTTATCCTGGGCAACGACTTTATTTACAGCCGGCGCAGGGAAGGGATGCGCAACATGAATGTCAATTACTCGGCTTCGGCCACATATGCCCTGTATGCCATTGGTCAGGAGTTTGACCGGACAGACATGAAAGAACACGCCCGGCTGATAGCCGGTGACCTGTACAGCTGGTTTACAGAGAAAGAGTACTTCCTCTTCGGAGAAGGGCCCGAAGTTATGCAAAAGACACCCAACGGTTGTCTGCCCGTAGACCTTATGTATAATGTAGAAGAATCCCTGCCTCATCTGTTGTCCTATGCCCAGATAGCCGGTGACAGTGCCATGCTGGATCTGGTGGAACATTCCATGCAGACGCACCTGCACTTTATGCTGCCCGACGGAGCCTGGGATAACAGTTGGGGTACCCGCAGCTTCAAATGGGCCTATTGGGGCGGACGCACCAGCGACGGATGCTTAGGCGGATACTACGCGTTGACTGGGAAATATCCGGAGTTTGCCGAAGCCTGCCGAAGCAACCTCTCTCTGCTCCGGCAGGCCACCGTCAACGGACTGCTGCACGGAGGAATGCACTATGCCGACCAGGGAACAGAGGCCTGCATACACCATACCTTCGGACATGCCAAAGCACTGACTACCCTGCTCAATCAGCCGGTAGCGATGGAGCCACCTGTCCCGTTGCCGCGGGAAAAAGCCTGCGGAGTGACTGCATTCGAAGACATCCGTACCTGGCTGATAGCCGAAGGGCCCTGGAGAGCAACGGTGACAGGCTTCGACGCGGAATACAAGGTAAAAGGTACACATCCGATGGGAGGAGTACTCTCTCTGCTCTGGCACGAACAGGTGGGTCCTCTCTTTGCGGCCACCATGAATGAATACTCCCTGATCGAAGCCCCGAATATGCAGAGTTGCTACGATCCGGATCTGATGCCGGGCAGTCCGCGCGTGGAACTGATCCGTGAAGGAGTCAGATACAGCAACTTAGACGACCGCGACGCACGCATTACATATGCCTCCGATAACCAGGGGCATCATTTCAACGTGTCGACCCGATTGGTCAATATTTACCAGGAAACTTCCGGTAAAGAGCATATTTGGGTGGAGATCGGATACACGTTCACTCCCGACAAAGTGATATACCGCGCCCGGATACCGGAAGAGCTGTGCAGAGCCGGAGCCAGGATGGTACTTCCGGTGATTGCCTCGACACAGGAAAAAGAACTTCTGACAGAGCATCGTATGGAGATAGAAAAGAAAGGAGGAAAAGTATATATAGAGAGTCCCAACGAATGGTACATCGCCTCTTCTGCAGACAACCGTATATTCAATCCGGTACCTGGTTTCTGCTTCATTCCTTTGGTCATAGAGCCCGGTCGCGATGGAGAGATCCATGTAGAAATGTACATCAGATAGAAAACAGGGTTGCACCTCCCCGGCAGAGATCATGCAAATCGGAAAGAGAGAGAAGAAAAAAGAGAAGATCTCTGCCGGTATCTTATCCGAAAAGCTCCTGCAATACGGACAACGACTTCAGTTCCGGGAATTCGGGCAGGTGAAGCCGGTAGTAATCCAGCAATACCGACAGGAACCGGTTGCGCTGTACACGCCCCATCCCGAACAGATACATCGTCTCGTAGTTCATACGCATCAGTTGGGTAAGCCGGGAAGCCTCTTCCGGCTCTATAAAATAAGAATGGTGGGTAGGGCGACTGGAAGTGAAACTGGCATTCAGCAGATCAAAATAGTCGCCCGCCTGATAATCTTCCAGATTGGGATAAAGTCCCAGAAAACGCGAAAGACGCATCAGAAAGACTAAATGAAAGTTGGAAAAGCGATCCGGTGCCTCATCGAGCCAGAGAATGGAATGACGCAGATAGGCAAACAACGGATGATTTTCCGTCTCTTCCCGCACCGCCCGGTAGAGAAACTCCGCCAGGAACAGGGCAATGGCAGACTTATACGGATGGAAAGGCAGGGAACGGAAAGGAGGAAAAGGCCGGGCTTCCCGTATACGCTGCAAGGAAGCAGCCGGACGATAGGCGATCTCTATCTCCAGTATGGAAAGGGGCTGGAAAAGTACACTCTTCACTGCCGCCTTTTTGCTACGCGGAATACGCACCACAAAAGAAACACGCCCGAACATCTCCGTATACATCTCTACAATGTTGGATGAATCGTTGTATTTCAGTGTATGTAGCACAATACCGACGGTTTTATGTATCATCTCTATCTCTATTATTTTTCTTTTTACCCAGGCAAACCGGGAAACAAAGGTACAAAAGATTATGAAAACAAGAAAAACAACATCCTGTCTGTAAGATATTTATTAGTAATAAACAAGAATAGTTAGCGGACGGATGGAAAATTATCCGGGAATATTTTGCCATTTCAAAAATAGTCTCTACATTTGCATCCGCAATCGGGAACAAGCCTGTCGCAGAAGTAGAAATACTTTCTTCCCATGGCCCATTCGTCTATCGGTTAGGACGCAAGATTTTCATTCTTGAAAGAGGGGT
>JAJBTC010000168.1 GCA_020861095.1 Bacteroides sp. | reverse complement strand
GTTTATAAAAGTAAAAGAAGTTATAAATCTGCAACAAGGTTTATGCAATCGTTTGCATTTACCGTTGCAGATAAATATAGCTTATAATCAAACAATTATTCTCTGATCGGTTATTTTTGCATAACCGTTGTTGCATCCCTGGCAAATACAAAGCCGGATTGGATTATACAAGGATTTGAATTACCTTTGGTGAAACTTCTTGTTAATACCATGAATAAACCTCAGATCACGATCAAAGACATCGCACGTGCGTTGGGAGTATCACCTTCTACCGTGTCCCGCGCTTTGAAGAATAATCCGGATATCAGTCAGGAGACACGGGATGCTGTACATAAGTACGCACGCGAACATAATTACAAACCCAATGTACTGGCAGTGAACCTTCGGGCCAGCCGCTCGAACACCATCGGAGTGATTGTCCCCCAGCTGGTGCATCATTTTTTCTCCTGTGTACTGAGTGGCATCGAAGAAGCTGCTGCCAGACACGGATATAATATCTTAGTGGCACAAAGCAACGAACTTTACGAACGGGAAACAAAGATCGTACACTCTTTTCTGGCTGCCCGGGTATGTGGAGTGATTGCCTCGTTGGCCAAAGATACTTCGCAGTATGATCATTATCAGGAACTTTTAAATAATAATATACCTGTAGTTTTCTACGACCGCATCTGTACGGGGATCAATACGGAACGTGTGGTGGTAGACGACTATGCCGGCTCTTTTGCTGCTGTAGAGTATATGATACAGACCGGATGCAAACGCATCTTTTTCTATGGAGCGGCTCCTCATCTGGAGATTACCAAGAACCGGCGTAACGGCTATCTGGACGCGATGAAGAGATACCGTATCCCTGTGGATGAGAGTATGATCCTGCTGTGTGATACCCGCGAAGAAGCGATTGCCCTTACTCCTGCCCTGCTGGAAGGAGAAGATCGTCCGGATGGTTTCTTCGCGATCAACGATGAGACAGCTTCAGGCATTCTGTATGCCTGTAAATTGGTGGGACTGAAGATACCGGAAGAGGTGTCTATCTGCGGATTCACAGATGGAGCCATTGCCCAGAGTACGGATCCGAAACTAACCACTGTAGAGCAACGGGGAGAAGAGGTAGGCAAATGCGCTATACAAATCCTGATCGAAAAGATTGAGAAAGAAAATATACAACAAAAAGGGGCAAATAAGATTGTAAAGACCAATTTAGTTGTGAGAGGAACCACCAAATGATCTGATCCGGATACTCCTTTTTATAATTTTGAATAAAATAAGTAGCAGTGATTAATAAATAAATAATAAAAATAATGTTGAACCATTCGCTCCGTAGACCGGATAGTATGTCATGTGTGTATGCGGAACGGATACAGGAAATACCATGAAGACAAAACCCGATTTAAGTTTCTGGAAGCTATGGAACATCAGTTTCGGCTTCTTCGGCGTACAGATCGCCTATGCATTACAGAGTGCCAACGTCAGTCGTATATTCGCAACGCTGGGAGCAGACCCGCACGACCTGAGTTATTTCTGGATCCTGCCTCCGCTGGCCGGGATCATTGTGCAACCGATCGTAGGGTCTGCCAGTGACAAGACATGGACCCGCTTCGGACGCCGTATCCCGTATCTGTTTGTAGGATCGCTGGTAGCGGTGGTGGTGATGTGCCTGTTACCGAATGCCGGAAGTTTCGGAATGGCGGTAGGTGCGGCCATGATGTTCGGACTGATCTCACTGCTCTTCTTAGATACCTCCATCAATATGGCCATGCAGCCTTTCAAGATGATGGTGGGTGATATGGTCAACGAAAAACAGAAAGGCCTTGCCTACTCGATCCAGAGTTTCCTGTGCAACGCAGGAAGTCTGGTGGGATATATGTTCCCTTTTATCTTTACCTGGCTTGGGATTCAGAATATAGCCGCGGAAGGTACGGTACCCGACTCGGTGATCTATTCTTTCTACGTCGGCGCGGCTATCCTGATCCTGTGTGTGATCTATACGACGGTGAAAGTAAAAGAGTTGCCTCCGAAAGAGTTTGAAGCCTTCCACGGCATCACGGCAGATGAGAAAAAGGAAAAGACAGACTTTATCTCCCTGTTGAAAAACGCTCCGAAAGTATTCTGGACTGTGGGGTTGGTGCAATTTTTCTGCTGGGCGGCATTTATGTATATGTGGACCTATACCAACGGAGCCATTGCAGATACTGCCTGGGGTACTACAGATCCACAGAGTTCGGGCTATCAGGAAGCAGGCAACTGGGTAGGTGTACTCTTTGCTTTGCAGGCCATCGGTTCGGTTACGTGGGCAGTGATATTGCCGATGTTCAAATCGCGCAAGCTGGCCTACTCGCTGAGTCTGGTGATCGGAGGTATCGGATTTATTTCTACCCTCTTCTTCCACAACCAATACTTGCTATTTATCTCGTATGTATTGATCGGATGCGCATGGGCTGCTATGCTGGCGATGCCGTTCACAATCCTGACCAACTCTATCTCCGGAAAGAATATGGGGGCCTATCTGGGATTGTTCAACGGTACCATTTGTCTGCCACAGATCGTTGCAGCAGTAGCAGGCGGGTTGTTGCTCAGCCTGGTAGGCGGGCGTCAGGTACATATGCTGGTATTGGCGGGTGTATTCCTGATCGTAGGGGCTGTGTGCGTATACTTCATCAAAGAAACCAGCGCTACCCACGAAAAAACAAACTAATGTACGATGTACGATTGAAAATGCAGCGTGTTATTTACAGTATCCTGTCGTGCTCCACTACGCTTGACTACGTCGGCGGCTCACTCAGGAACCGGAACACTCTGGTTTACAAGTACGAGATGTAATTCAAATCGTATATCGCAAACCAGTAAACCATAAATCTACCCGGGACTTTATAAAATTGATAAAAAATAATGTATCGTTGGAAAGCGGTACATTATTTTTTGTATATTGGCACTCCATAAGACACAACATGGTCGTACTATGAAGAAATACCTGAAGACAGACGAGTGGAACATTATTGAGGAGGGATTTGATCCGGAGTGCCTCCGCGCTTCCGAAAGCATATTCAGCCTGGGAAACGGACGATTGGGACAACGAGGCAATTTTGAAGAGGCATATACAGAAGATTCTCTACAGGGATCGTATGTAGGGGGAATCACCTATGCCGACCGTACCCGGGTAGGCTGGTGGAAAAACGGATATCCAAGTTTCTTCTCACGTGTACCCAATGCGCCGAACTGGAGCGGTATCTATGTACGACTGATCGATGAAGAGCTGGACCTGGCGCAGTGGGATGTGGAGCAATTCACCCGCCAACTCGATATGAAAGAGGGGATTTCTTACCGCGACATGACCGTGGAGTCTCCCAAAGGACATAAACTACGCATCCATGTAGAGCATATCAACAGCATGGCACAGCAGAACCTATGCCTGATCCGCTACCGGGTGACCTCTATCAACTACGAAGGGAAAATCTCACTGGTACCTTATATCAACGGAGACGTGACGTACGAACAGTCGAACTTCAACGAAAAAATGTGGAACATTCTGAAAGCGAAAACAAGTAGCGACCATGCGTATATCTGGGCTCAGGTGAAGCGGGAAGACAGTCAACTTACCTGCGCGCTCACTTATGAATTGTTCCGCAACGGAAAAACGGTAACAGGTACACAGATCAAGATCGAAAAGGAAAAACTCACGGGATTCAGTGCCGGCACGGATGTGAAACCGGGGGATGAAGTCACCTTGTTGAAATATACAGCCATTGTATCTACGCTCTACTGCGATCGTCGGAAACTGGTGGAACAAGCGGTGAAAGAGGCCAGAGAAGCCAGGCAGGCCGGATGGAACACACTATTAGATGCTCACCGGAAAGTATGGCAGGATATCTGGGATACAACGGATGTGGTGATTGAAGGAGATCCGGCAGCTCAGCAGGGAATCCGGTTCAATATATTCCAGCTATACCAAAGCTACCGGGGAGAAGATCCCCGACTAAATATCGGCGCTAAAGGATTTACAGGCGAGAAATATGGTGGAAATACGCAATGGAATACGGAATTGTGCTGTGTGCCTTTCTTTCTGCTTTCCAGCCCCAGGGAGATTGTCAAAAACCTGCTACTCTACCGGTACAACCAGTTGCCTAAAGCCATTGAAAATGCGGAGAAACTGGGCTTTACCAACGGGGCAGCACTTTATCCGATGGTGACCAGCAACGGAGAAGAGTGTCACAACGAATGGGAGATCACCTTCGAAGAGATACACCGTAACAATATCATTGCGTATGCCATTGATCAATATACGGTGATGATAGGTAGCACCGGGTATGTGGCCAAATACGGTCTGGAAGTATTGATCGCTATCAGTCGTTTCTGGTCGCAGCGTGTATCCTTCTCTCAAGCCAAACAGCAATATGTATTGCTGGGTGTGACGGGTCCGAATGAATATGAAAACAACGTAAACAACAACTGGTATACAAACTACTCTTGTGTACAGTGCCTGAAGAAAGCCATAGAATACATCGAAATGACTGCGCGGAAGTATCCGGATGAATATGCCCGTACGTGCCGGAACACTGGTTTCGAAATTTCCGAGACGAAACGCTGGAAAGAGATCATAGATAAGATGTATCTTCCGGAAGACACAGAACAAGGTATATTTCTGCAACAGGAGGGATATCTGGATAAAGTACTGGAAACGGTGGATAGTATTCCCACGGAAGAACGCCCAGTTAACCAGCACTGGTCCTGGGATCGTGTCCTGCGTTCCTGTTTCATCAAACAAAGCGATGTGTTATTAGGTATGTACCTCTATTACTATCATTTCGATAAAGAGACTGTAGGCAGGAATTTCCATTTCTACGAACCCCGTACACTACACGAATCGTCGCTCTCTCCTTTCGTTCACTCTATTTTGGCCGCGCGCATCGGAGAGACGGAAAAAGCATACGATCTTTTTCTCCGTGCCACGCGGCTGGATCTGGATGATTACAACAACGAAGTACATCAGGGACTACATGTTACCAGTATGGCAGGAAGCTGGCTGGCTATTGTACAGGGATTTGCACAGATGCAGATACAGAACGATATACTCAGATTCAGCCCCATCATACCGGAGAAATGGGAGGCATATTCTTTCTACCTCTACTTCAAAGGATGCAGGATACAGGTCAGAGTAACGCAGAACGACATTCTTATACATTTGATTGAAGGAGAGCAACTGTCTGTTATGTTGTATGACCAGATTTATACTTTAGAAGCAGGAAAGGAACTGAAGAGTGAAAGAAAGCAGAAGAGGTGAATGGTACTTTATGAAAACCCAAAACTTTCTGATCGTTTTCAATCATTCATTTAGCACACAGAAATACCTTTAATAGGATATACTTCTCCATTGCGGAGAGAATATCCCGGAAATGCTGTTCTCCGGGCAATAGGCTATTTACGGCAACACCCTCTCCAATGTCTGATATTTTCAAATACTCTGTTTCAGTACCCATACGACGAAACTGTTCTTTTGGTAACCAGTCATAGAAGAATTGGTTACCAATTCACCTCCGATTGGTTACCAATTCTGGTCATTTTTTAAGATATAGAAAACCTATCGGAAACTGTTTTGGTAAATTTTAAGAAGTTTACATATATCCTCTTTTACAAAATAAAAAAACAGGATCGAATGTAGTTCCGACCCTGTCTTTGTATGTATCTGAAAATTGTTATTAACTCAGGAAAGAGATCAATACCCCCGCAGCAACGGCCGAACCGATCACTCCGGATATATTACTTGCCATACAATATTGGAGCAAATGATTTTTAGGATTGTACTTCAGACCTATTTCATTGGCTACACGACTGGCCATAGGCACAGCACTCAGCCCGGTAGCACCGATCAATGGATTGATCTTCTGTTTACTGAAGAGATTAAACAATTTGACCAGAAATATCCCTCCGGCAATAGAAAGGGCAAATGCCAGGAATCCTCCTACAATAATACCGATTGTCTGTAAATTGAGGAAAGCCTCACTGGTCATCGTAGCACCTACGGACAATCCCAGAAAAATCGTAGCAGCATTCATAATACTGTTGGAAGCCGCATCGAACAGGCGGAACGTATTGGCACCAATCTCTTTTACCAGATTACCA
This sequence comes from Bacteroides sp., assembly GCA_020861095.1. GTDB lineage: Bacteria > Bacteroidota > Bacteroidia > Bacteroidales > Bacteroidaceae > Bacteroides. The sequence goes on along the minus strand of JAJBTC010000168.1, from coordinate 19,856 downwards.
AACATCAGCATACCGATCAAAGGTACGGAACTCGGGACAAAGAGAGCCACAACTGTAGTTACCGCGATCGGGAAGATTATTTTCAACACCCGCATATTTCTGATCCCGGTCTTAGTGGGGGTGGCTTTTTCCTGCTCTTTCATATTGATGCTCAATTCCTTTTTGGAACAAAGCAGTTTTACAACCAGCGGGATGATCACCGGTACCAACGCCATATATGAATAAGCGGCAATGGCAATAGGTCCTAACAGATGAGGTGCCAGTTTGATCGTAGTGAAAATTGCCGTCGGTCCATCCGCTCCTCCGATAATCCCTAATGACCCAGCTTCCTGCGGAGTGAAACCCATCAGAATAGCCACCAGCAATACAGTAAAAATACCTAACTGGGCAGCAGCCCCGAAGATGGAAAGCCGCAGGTTACGTAACATAGGACCAAAATCGGTCAGAGCCCCTACACCCATAAAAATAATAGGAGGAAGAAATCCGGTCTTGATCAGCATGTAATAGAGAAAGTTCATAATACCCAGTTCGTGCGCAATGTCGTGTAAAGGCATCTCCCAGATATTCTTCAGAATTCCATTCACCGGTACCATCCCGTTCTCATCGGCTTGTATCACCCCCATCTCTCCTCCCGGGAAGTTGGCAAGCAACACACCGAAAGCAATAGGTACAAGCAACAAAGGCTCGTATTGCTTCTTTATGCCCAGGTAGAGGAGGATAAAGGCAATGAGATACATGATCAGGAACTGCGGTTCGGCAATGATATTGCTGAACGCAGTCATATCGTATAGATTACTGAATATTTCTCTCATCACCCGATCATCATTAATACATCATCCTCAGAAACCGCATCTCCCGGATTGGCACAAATCGCTGTGACCGTACCGCCAAACTCCGCACGGATCGCATTGTAGGTCTTCATGGCCTCTACATAACAGATCACATCACCTTCCTTCACGGTGTCTCCCACCTGCAAGGCAGTTTCCTGCGCGTCCTTGGTCAGGAAGAATTTTCCTTCCAACGGAGAGAGTACCTCTTTTCCTGCACCGGTCGGAACTGCTGCAACCGCACCTGCAGCAGTCGCAGGCAATTCCGCGTCTCCATAAGCTACGGTCACGCGATAAGCCTGTCCATCGACCTGCACAGTGAGAGTCTTGGGCTTGGCGTCTTCATCCGGAGCCTTTTCTTTCTCCGCGCGTTTCTTGGCCACCTCTGCCAGAAAGTCTTCTTTGGCCTTTCCGCTTTTGTATGCTTCGTACTGAGCAGGATGCATGGCATATTCAAAGAGCTCTTCATCGTCTTCTCCGGTATCCCATTTGTTTTCCTTCATCAGTTTACGGTATTTATCCAAGGCATCGGGATAATTTTCCTGCGGATCGCCATCGAAGAATTTGCGTCCTTCCCTTTCGGCTTTCTCGATGATCTCCGGAGCCAGTGCTCCCGGAAGACGGCCAGCCTTGCCTAAGATCATATCCCAGATGTCATCAGCAATCATACCCCAACGCTCTTTGCCTTTCTCCATGGCCATTACATTCATCATGGCAAGATTCTTTACATACTGACTGAATGGCGTTACCAAAGGAGGATAACCGACACGTGGCCATACGTAGGCTACTTCATCGAACAGCTTGATCAACAACTGACCCTGTGTCATGAAAGGCAGGTTGCGCTTGGCTTTGTATTTATTGATAGATTCCAGATTGGCCTCCAGGTCAGCCATCAGGCTACCCATCATACCACCGGGAAGTCCAGGACCGATCAGAAGAGAATTCATCAGACGGTTCTTCGGACTGATATAGAGTCCCAGGAAATCATCCATAAACTCCTGTACCATAGCGCGTACCTTCATGTAAGCCTCCATATTGATGTCCGGAACCTGGTAACCCGCGTCTTTCAGCATGGCATGTACACTGAGCAGGTCGGCATGTCCGGTACCCCAGGAAAGGGGTTCCATACCCACATCGATATAGTCACATCCTGCATCACAGACTTCCAGTATACTGGCCATATTAAAGCCCGGCCCGGCATGACTGTGATACTGGATCGGAATTTCGGGATGTGCCTTCTTGATATTTGCAACGATCTTTCCCAAGGACACAGGTCGACCTACACCGGCCATATCCTTGATACAGATCTCATCGGCACCCTCCTTGATGAGTTCCAACGCCATATCCGTATAATATTCTACCGTATGGATCGGAGAATGAGTGATAGACAGGGAACATTGAGAGATCATCCCTGCTTCTTTGGCATATTTGATAGAAGGTATAATATTGCGTACGTCATTAAGTCCGCAGAACGTACGGGTAATATCGGTACCCTGGACTTTTTTTACTTTATAGAACAACTTACGCACATCTGCCGGCACAGGGCTCATACGCAGTCCGTTGAGCGCGCGATCCAGCATATGTGTCTGAATACCTGCTTCCTGAAAGGGTTTGGTCCAGTCGCGGACCGCTTTATTGGGATTTTCGCCAAACAACAGATTGACTTGTTCGAATCCTCCCCCATTGGTCTCTACACGGGCAAAACAGCCCATTTCGATAATGGCGGGAGCTACTTTAACGAGCTGGTCTACACGAGGCACATATTTTCCGGCAGACTGCCACATGTCTCTGAAAACCAAGCTGAACTTTACTTCACGTTTCATATTCATCGGTGTGTTTCTTGATAAGATTAATTATAGTTTCTCGACCTTTGTTACTTTACCTTTGTTCTGTGTTACCACATTCACTGCTGCTGTAATGGCTGCCAGTATATTGCCGGGTATCGGTGCCGGTCCCCGCGGCGCCTGCTGCTTCACAGGAACTACCTCCTCCGGAGCATATTTGTTGACTAAAGCAATCAGACCTTTCCCTAAATAAATGACTATCAGCAAAATGCAGAATACCGTAGTCATTCCTACGAACATCAGCTTCAGTGCTACTTCTAAGTTTTCCATGTAATAATTTATTAGATATATGATGAATTTCGCAAAAAAAATCGTTCGAAATTACCAAAATTCAACTAAAGAATAAAGGATTGAAAGAATAAAAAATGCTAAATCGTAAGATAAGACATCAGTCTGTCATCTCTATTTCAAAGCTGTTTATGCAATAAGGAAAAAGAAAAGCCGGAAGAATCTCTCCGGCTTTTCTTTATTTTTACAGGAATGAATTACTGAAAAAACGAAAAACTTATCTACATTTTCCGCGGAAAATGTAAAGAGGCTCTAAAATTCGCTTGTAAAATGGAAGCGAATGTTTTTGAAGTCTATCTGTGCCATCTGCAATACATATCCGGAGTCGGCTAAGAAAACATCTCTTCCTTCCTTATCTTTAGCCATAAACTGGTATTTACGCTTTTTAAACGCTTCCAGCTCCTGCGGATCGTCACTTTCTATCCAACATGCCTTATACAAACTTACTGGTTCCCAGCGGCAAGAGGCATTGTATTCGTGGAGCAGACGATACTGGATCACTTCAAACTGCAGTTGACCTACCGTACCAACGATCTTTCGCCCGTTGAACTGGTTGACAAACAACTGAGCCACTCCCTCGTCCATCAACTGGTCGATCCCTTTGGCAAGCTGTTTCTGCTTCATGGGATCTGCGTTTTCTATGTATTTGAACATCTCGGGTGAGAAGCTGGGCAATCCCCGGAAATGGAGCAGTTCCCCTTCCGTGAGGGTATCTCCGATCTTGAAAGTCCCGTTATCAGGCAATCCGATGATATCTCCCGCCCAGGCTTCATCCACTGTCGTTTTGCGTTGAGCCATGAATTGTGTAGGAGAAGAAAAGCGCATGGTCTTTCCATGGCGGACATGCAGATAGGGTGCGTTACGCACAAACTTACCTGAGCAGACTTTACAGAAAGCAACACAGGAACGGTGATTGGGATCGATGTTAGCAGTGATCTTGAAAATGAATCCGGTGAATTTGGGTTCCTCTGGCTCTACAATACGCTCTTCGGCCTGCACGGCACGCGGACTGGGAGCGATCTGTACGAAACAGTCCAACAACTCCTGCACTCCGAAATTGTTGAGTGCCGAACCGAAGAATACAGGAGCCAGATCTCCTTTAAGATATTCCTGTACGTCAAATTCGGGATATACACCTTCTACCAGTTCCAGATCGGCTCGTAATTTATCTGCCTGATCACCGCCAATCTGTTTGTCCAGTTCTTCGCTTTGCAGGTCCAGTGCAACTTTTTCCGTCACCACCTGTTTGGAGGGCTGGTAGAGATCCAGCTTCTGCTCAAAGATATTATATACCCCCTTGAAACGTACTCCCTGCTCAATGGGCCAGGAAAGCGGCCGTACGTGGATCTGCAGTTCCTCTTCCAGTTCATCCAGCAGATCGAAAGGATCGCGGCCTTCACGGTCCATTTTATTCATGAAAATGATCACCGGTGTTTTACGCATCCGGCACACTTCCATCAGTTTACGTGTCTGCGCCTCTACCCCTTTGGCACTATCTACCACAATGATCACACTGTCTACCGCGGTGAGTGTACGGAAGGTATCTTCCGCGAAATCCTGGTGACCGGGTGTATCCAGAATATTGACCTTGTAGTCTTTATAGTCGAACTCCATCACAGAGGTGGTGACCGATATACCACGTTGTTTCTCGATCTCCATCCAATCACTGGTAGCTGTCTTTTTTATTTTATTGCTCTTCACCGCGCCAGCCACCTGGATCTGCCCTCCGAACAGGAGTAGTTTCTCTGTCAGCGTGGTCTTACCGGCATCCGGGTGCGAAATAATCGCAAACGTTCTTCTTCTTTCTATTTCGTAATTAGCCATTTTTCTCTTTTCTATCGGACCGTACACGCCTGCAAACGGTCATCATCAGTTATATGTTGTTGTAAATAGTTTATATAGAGATTACGATTCCAGCGCATGGATACATGCAGCCAGGCTATCCTGCCAATAGGGGATCTCTATATCGTATGTCTTTTTGATACGTGTCTTATCCAATACCGAATAGTGTGGACGCGCTGCCAGAGTCGGATAATCGGCAGTATGTAAGGGGGAGACCTTGCAGGAGGTAATACCAGACAAACGATGAATGGCCTTTGTAAAGTCATACCACGAACAAACGCCTTCATTACTGAAATGATAGATACCCGGAACACCCCCCTTTTCCATCATCACAAAAATGACCTGTGCCAGATCGGCGGCATAGGTAGGGGTGCCTACCTGATCAAAAATCACTCCCAACGCGTCACGCTCTCTGCCCAGACGGATCATGGTCTTGACAAAATTGTTTCCAAATGTAGAATAGAGCCAGGAAGTGCGAATGATCGCTGCTTTTTTACAGTTTTTCCGGACAGCCTGCTCACCCGCGAGTTTAGTGGCTCCGTAGACAGAGGCCGGACAAGTGGGACTATCTTCCGTGTAAGGTATATGAGCCGTCCCGTCGAACACATAGTCCGTGGAAACATGGATCAGAGAAGCACCGACACGCTCTGCCGCCTCCGCCAGATATCCCGGTGCCAGATGATTGATCCGATCACACAGTTCCTGATCCTCTTCCGCGCGGTCTACTGCTGTATAAGCAGCGCAATTTACAATCAGTCCGATGTCATGATCTGCTATATATTTTCCGACTGCTTCCTTATCACAGATATCCAACTCCTGTACATCTGTAAAGAAACAGGTATAAACAGGATACCGTACCGACAACCGGCGCATTTCATTTCCCAATTGGCCATGGGCACCTGTAATTAAAATATTCATACTCTTGGTTCTATGTATTAATGAGAGTATATCCTCACTTTATTTATTCAAGCTCCAGTTCACCCTTTCTTTCTTTATCGTAGTAATTGGCCAACAGAGAAAGCAGATCGCTGATACTTTTTATCGCCCGGGCGGTCTCTTTACTGATCTCTTTTTTCTGTAGCCGCAACAGAAGCACTCCGTAGAGAGCTTCAAAACAGGTTTCCAGTTCGGGTTCCTCTTTGTTTTCCTTCCGGCTCCTCAATTCTACAATAAACGGCAGAGCCTTGAAATAGGCTGCGCTGTAATAAGGGAACCGGGGTGACGCCAGCAATTGGCGATGAAGTTCCGTCAGACGGATCAGGACATTGCGGTTGATCTGCAAATGCCCCTTTTCACACACTCCCTCCTCCCGCATCATGAGTGCCAGATCCAGATACCACTGCTCCCACTCTTTGTATTCTTCTTCCGAAAGCTGATAACGACTAAGCAGATGCTCCCGGATCCGATCCGGATCACACCCCTGAGAGCGGATCAGATCTTCGATCTGCCACATATAGATCAGGTATTCGGCTATGTTGTTTTCTCTCAGCTGAGCAGCTATTCTCATACGATCTTACTTGTTTTTTATTGTTGGTAGAGAGAGGCACCGGAAAGGGTAAAGATAAATCCGAAAATCGCAACCAATACCACAATGCCTCCGATGATCCGGTTCAGGACCCAGATCCCTCTGAGGTTAAATTTCTTTTTGACTTTATTCACAAACCATGTGATCCCAAACCACCACAGAAGTGCCCCCAGAGCAATAGCAAAATAGCTGGTAACCTCTTCAAAAACAATCACTCCGGGCTGCACAAAAGCAAACCGGGCAAAAAGACCTATGAAAAGAAAAATAATCAGGGGGTTGGAAAGGGTAACAGCAAATGCGGTAATAAAGTTGTGAAAGTAAGAACCTTTGTTACCGGATACCGGACGGATGGAATGTACCGGATTGCTACGAAAGGTATAGATACCAAATCCAAGCAACATCAGGCTACCGATCACTTGTAGATAAAAGATATTCTTATTGATATAGTCAAAGACAAAAGTCATCCCGTAGCCGGTGAGCATGGCATACAGAATATCACTTACACAGGCCCCCAGACCAGTCACAAAGCCATACCAGCGGCCTTTGTTCAGGGTACGTTGTATACAGAGCACCCCTACGGGGCCCAAAGGAGCGGAAACCACCACTCCGATCATCATTCCTTTAATGAGTATATCAACAATTGTCCCTACATGAACCATGCCGCAAATATCGTACTTTTTTATGAAACAGGCTTCACTCCTTAACGTTTTTTCGTCTGTTACAGTTCTTTGTAAACAAAACCGATATTCCCGACTCTCTTTTTTACTCTGATACATAGAAAGGCCCCTTCTCACGAAGCAGCCTTTCCCAAACAAGGGATGTAAAGCTAAACCTTTTGTTAGAGAGTATAGATTTAGTCTAAAGTGCGCTTTTTCCATGTATCAGGATTAGTATATATGATCCTGTTGTCTTATGAATAAGTTCATTTTTATATTCATTATATCATCAAAGCAATTCTATATATAATAGAAGTATCTCACAACGGAAGGAGCCTGTGCCCGGTATATTGTAATTGAGGAGCTAACTAAAATGTCTTTTCATCCAATCTTATATTATAAGATGCGTCACCTGCATTATAATCCAACGGAGGATAAGCAATAATTTCTGTTTCTCCTTCATGTCTATAACCCATATGAAAAGGTTCATAATAAATATATCCCTCTCCTGGTATCCAGAAATCCAGATTCGGGATAGGTCCATCCATATATGAACTGGGGAATACCGACTTCAGTCCTTCATAGAGGTTCATCACTCTCCAACGGTCGAGGCCGTCTACCTGACAGATCTCTACCTCAAATACTTCTCCTGATGCAAAATACTCATAAAACGTTCCCATACCCAATAAGATTCAGTCGTAATCTTTAGTAACATTTATAGTTGCTGTTTGTATAACTCCCGGAGAAACTTGTCCGTTTTCTGCAATAGAAAGCGCCACAGAATAATCGGTTTCCAACTCCAGATCATCCTCTACATTTACAGATATAAATAATTTTGCCACACCTTCACCATCGGCAAAAGTTACAGAAAAAGGAATAGAAAAAACCCGCTTTCATCTGTAGATGAAATAGAAATAGTAGCGCTACTATTCAGATCGCTACCATTTCTATATCGAAACCATTATTCGCCGGAATAAGTACGATCCATACTTTGACCAGATAATCAGGTATAGAACCCTTACAGCCTTTTTATTCACCCCACATTGTATTTTTTTTCTTCACTATTTTTCTTCGTCTGATTTTCTTTCTTGCTTTCAATTGTATTCTTTCTCTAACCTGTTTATACTATTTTTATCCATTTCCTTTCAACACCTCATCCTATAATCTTCTTTTTACCAACTTAACCACTAATAACTCCTAATCTTTTCAAAACAAAAGAAGTTTTTACCTGTAAGAGTTCCTCCAGCATAGCATTTTGACTATCTTTGCGGCGGATGGAAGGATGATCTCCTTCGTCCCAATTAAAGGAACAGTTAACATCCTTTCGTACAAAGGGATACAGACATTCCCGGTCCGAAGGAATAAATCGCAAGGAACAAAATGATTCTTTTTTTCAGAACTACTTCCTCCAGTGTGATCGCCGTAGAGAGCGCCCACTCACTTACTACCGAAAATTGTGATAAACTCTGCTGGCTTTTCGGCCAGGCTGTAGCCGAAACGGAAGAAAACCTGACCGGTTTTTTCATTGGCCCGCGCAGGGAAATGATCACTCCGTGGAGTACCAATGCCGTAGAGATCACCCAGAATATGGGATTGGAAGATATCAGCCGCATCGAAGAGTATTTTCCGGTAGAAAATGAGCATGCCGGATACGACCCGATGCTGCAACGTATGTATAAGGGATTGGATCAACAGATCTTCGTCACTAACCGCCAACCAGAGGCTATCTGCCACATCGAAGACCTGGAAAGCTACAACGAACAGGAAGGGCTTGCACTCTCTGAAGAGGAGATGGAGTATCTGAAAAACGTAGAGAAACAACTGGGGCGTAAGCTGACCGACTCGGAGGTGTTCGGATTTGCCCAGATCAACTCGGAACACTGTCGCCATAAGATATTCGGAGGGACTTTTGTGATCGATGGTGCAGAAATGGAATCCTCTCTGTTCCAGATGATCAAAAAGACCACTCAGGAAAATCCCAATAAGATCCTATCTGCCTATAAAGACAATGTGGCATTCGCCAAAGGGCCACGTGTGGAACAGTTTGCTCCGGCAGACCACTCCCGCCCCGATTATTTCCGGATCAAAGAGATAGATAGTGTGATCTCTCTGAAAGCAGAGACACATAATTTTCCCACTACGGTGGAACCCTTCAACGGTGCTTCCACAGGTACGGGAGGGGAGATCCGTGACCGTATGGCAGGTGGCAAAGGCTCCTGGCCCATTGCCGGTACTGCGGTCTATATGACCTCTTACCCACGTACCGAAGAGGGGCGGGAATGGGAAGAGATCCTGCCCGTGCGCCAGTGGCTCTATCAGACTCCGGAGCAGATCCTGATCAAGGCATCGAACGGAGCCAGTGATTTCGGCAACAAATTCGGCCAGCCGCTGATCTGTGGTTCAGTACTGACCTTTGAACATACAGAAAATCATGAGGTATATGGCTACGACAAAGTGATCATGCTGGCAGGGGGTGTCGGATATGGCACAGAAAGAGATTGCCTCAAAGGAAGCCCGGAACCCGGAAATAAGATCGTGGTGATCGGCGGAGACAACTACCGCATTGGTCTGGGAGGAGGTTCTGTTTCTTCCGTAGATACCGGCCGGTATAATAGCGGAATAGAACTGAACGCCGTGCAACGTGCCAACGCGGAAATGCAGAAACGTGCCAATAATGTGGTACGTGCCCTGTGCGAAGAAGAGGAGAATCCGATCGTATCCATCCACGACCACGGTTCGGCAGGACATGTCAATTGCCTGTCCGAATTGGTAGAAGAATGTGGCGGTCTGATCGAAATGGACAAATTGCCGATCGGTGACAAGACATTGTCTGCCAAAGAGATCATAGCCAACGAATCGCAGGAACGCATGGGACTACTTGTCCGGGAAGATGCCATCGAACATGTACGACGCATTGCCGAACGGGAAAGGGCACCGATGTACGTAGTGGGTGAGACCACAGGAGATCACCGCTTCGCCTTCCAACAGAAAGACGGGGTACGTCCTTTCGATCTGGGGGTAGATCAGATGTTCGGCTCCTCACCAAAAACCTACATGATAGACAAGACTGTGGAGAGGCATTATCAGATGCCCGAATACGATATTACACAATTGCATGAATACCTGACCCATGTATTGCAACTGGAAGCGGTGGCTTGTAAAGACTGGCTGACCAACAAAGTAGACCGTTCGGTAACGGGAAAAGTAGCCCGTCAGCAGTGTGCGGGTGAATTGCAACTTCCTCTAAGCGATTGCGGCGCGGTAGCCCTGGACTATCGCGGAGAAAAAGGGATCGCTACTTCCATCGGTCATGCGCCGCAGGCTGCCCTGGCCGATCCGGAGGCGGGTTCGGTACTTTCCGTATCCGAGGCACTCACCAATCTGGTATGGGCTCCTTTGGCCGAAGGGCTGGACAGCGTGTCGCTCTCTGCCAACTGGATGTGGCCCTGCCGCTCACAGGAGGGAGAAGACGCGCGTCTCTACAAAGCAGTAAAGGCATTGAGCGACTTCTGCTGCACCCTACAGATCAATGTGCCGACAGGAAAAGACTCGCTGTCTATGACACAGAAATATCCCGACGGTAGTAAAGTGATCTCTCCGGGAACAGTTATTGTTTCTGCCGGAGGGGAAGTGTCGGATGTGAAGAAGATCGTATCACAAGTGTTGGTAAACCGTCCGGATACCACCTTGTATCATATAGACTTTAGTTTCGACAGGCTGAAACTGGGCGGATCTGCCTTCGCGCAGTCCTTAGGAAAAGTGGGAGACGAAGTGCCTACCGTACAGAACGCGGAATATTTCCGGGATGCTTTCCTGGCTGTACAGGAATTGGTCAACAAAGAGCTGATCCTTGCCGGACACGATATCTCCGCGGGAGGTATGATCACTACCCTGCTCGAGATGTGCTTCTCCAATGTAGAAGGGGGTCTGGAGATCCGGTTAGACAAGATCAAAGAAGAGGATCTGATCAAGATCTTATTTGCGGAAAACCCGGGCATCATCATCCAGGTAGCTGACAAACATAAAAAAGAGGTAAATGACATTCTGGAAGAGGCAGGGGTCGGCTGTGTGAAGATCGGAAAACCAACCGACGAACGCCATATCCTTGTCAGCAAAGGAGAAGCCACGTATCAATTTGGCATCGACTATATGCGGGATGTATGGTATTCTTCGTCCTATCTGCTCGATCGTAAACAGTCTATGAACGGTTGCGCCCAGGAGCGTTTCAGGAATTATAAAATGCAGCCGGTTGAGTTTGCCTATCTCCCCCGATTCACAGGCAAGCTTTCCCAATACGCTATTTCTCCGGACCGTCGCACCCCTTCGGGGATCCGTGCTGCCATTATCCGTGAAAAAGGAACAAACGGTGAACGCGAAATGGCTTATTCACTTTACCTGGCCGGATTCGATGTGAAGGATGTCACCATGACCGATCTGATCAGCGGCCGGGAAACCCTGGAAGATGTGAACATGATCGTATATTGTGGCGGATTCTCCAACTCAGACGTATTGGGCTCTGCTAAAGGATGGGCGGGAGGATTCCTGTACAACGAAAAGGCGAAAAAGGCTCTGGAGGATTTTTACGCGCGGGAAGATACGCTTTCCTTAGGGATATGCAACGGTTGCCAACTGATGATGGAACTGGGACTTATCACTCCCGATCACGAGAAACAGGGCCGGATGTTGCACAACGATTCGCATAAGTTCGAATCGGAATTTGTAGGAGTGACTATCCCCACCAACCGCAGCGTGATGTTCGGATCGCTCAGCGGAAGCAAACTCGGCATCTGGGTAGCACATGGAGAAGGTAAATTCTCCCTCCCCTATCCGGAAGAGAAATACAATGTAGTGGCGAAATACAGTTACGACAGCTATCCGGGCAATCCCAATGGTTCGGACTACTCGATCGCTGCACTGGCCAGTACAGACGGGCGCCACCTGGCAATGATGCCTCACCTGGAACGCAGCATCTTTCCCTGGCAGACCGGATGTTACCCTGCCGAAAGACGGCACACGGATCAGGTGACTCCCTGGATCGAAGCTTTTGTAAATGCCCGTCAGTGGATTGAAGAGAAGGTACAAAGCTGATCCTCAGATAGACCAACAAGTCCATAGTATCTTCCTCCGATCGCGACCGGAACATAGTGTTCAGGTACGATCGGGGGAATTGTTTTAGGGGGAAAAATAGCCTTATAAAAATATCATTCCGCATAGGTTTTCCATGAACTTTCTCACCCTTTCAATTGTTATAGTAGATTGAAAACTGTGAAAAGCTCTTTCTACACCCTATACAGTACATACCCTATGCCCTACAACTGTCTTTCACCTCTGTTTTTGTTATATTTAATTAATTTCTTAATTTTGTAAGATGTAACATAAAGATGAAGCGCCATTACTCACATAAAGCCAGTCTCCTATGAGAAAGCTTGTGTTGCTGTTGCTGCTTATCGGCTCTTTCTATGCTTCTGCCCAGACATATACGTACATTGGTGTAGAGGAGGGTCTGAGCAACCGGCAGGTACACAGCATCCGTAAAGACCGCATGGGATACATGTGGTTCCTGACTCATGAAGGGATAGACCGATACGACGGTAAAGAGTTCAAGTATTACAAACTTACCGACGGAGAAGAAGATATCTACTCTCAGCTCCATCTGAACTGGTTGCAGACCGATTCTTCCGGAAACCTGTGGGAAATGGGCAAAAAGGGACGGATTTTCCGGTATGATCCATTGTGTGACCGCTTCCAGCCCATCTACATCATTCCTGAAGAGCAGTTGGAACAGGAGATCACTTACAGTTTCTCAGATAAAAAAGACGTGATATGGATGTGCAACCGAAATCGTATTTTCTTATACGATACACATACGGGAAAAACGTCTTTCCTCCTTCCGGAGACTACCGGAGACATTCTTTGTATGGCCGAAGCAGAAGCAGGACATTTCTTTATCGGAACAGAGGAGGGCATACAATATACTACACAGGAAGGAGATTCACTTCGCGTCCTTGCTACGGAAGGTCTGGACGGAACAGATTTTCAGGTAAATTCCCTCTATTACGATGAGATATCGGGCAAACTCTTTATCGGAACTTTTCAACAAGGTATATATGTCTATGATACCCGCCTGCGCAAAGTATCGCAACCCTCTACTCCGCTGAAAGATGCTTCCGTCACCAGCATATATCCGCTCAACCGAAAGGAGATACTTATAGATACGGATGGTGCCGGAGTATATAAGATCAATACGGAGACTCTCTATACGGAAGTATATATGGATACAGACCATATACCTTACCAGATGCTCAGTGGCAACAGTGTCAGTGATATGTATGTAGACAACGAAGACCGTGTATGGATCGCCAATTACCCGATCGGGATCACTGTCCGCAACAATCGCTATCCGGCCTACCAATGGATCGGCCACTCCGGCAATAGCCCCTCCTACTTACCCAACAATCAGATAAACGATATTCTACAGGACAGCGAAGGGGATCTGTGGTTTGCCACAAACAATGGGATCGGGCTCTGGATGAGACAAAGCGGAGAGTGGCGATCGTTACTGAACAGGTCAGGTTCATCCCTGTACGCTCACAATCACATTTTTCTTTCATTGGCCGAACCTGTTCCGGGATCGGTCTGGACCGGGGGCTACGCGCCAGGGATCTACCAGATAGATAAAAAGACGCTGTCCACCGACTATGTACCTTCTTTTTCCCAGCATGGAAAACAGATACAACCCGACAAATACATTCGTTCCATACGCAAGGATAGTCAGGGAGATGTATGGGTGGGTGGATTTTCCAACCTGATGTGTATCGGGTTCTCTCCGAAAGAGACGCGTCTCTATCCGGGGATCTCTTCTGTAACGGATGTATGCGAACGGGATACGGATCAGATGTGGATAGGAACCTCGGAAGGATTGTTCCTGCTACGGAAAGGATCCGGTGAGATAGAAAAGATCAACTTGCCTGTAGAATCGACCTATATATGTTCACTCCATCAGACTGCCAGCGGTCTGCTCTATATCGGAACCAATTATTCGGGATTGGTCGTATACAATCCGGAGAATAATTCCTTTATCAACTATCACAAAGACAATTCTGCCCTGATATCCAACAATATCTATACAATCGTCGCAGACGATGAAGAGTTATTTGTGCTCACCACGGAAAATGGGATCACGTTGTTCCGTCCCCGGGAAGAACTGTTTCAGAACTGGACCCATGAACAGGGATTACTCACTACACATTTCAATGAAACAGCAGGCACGCGCCTGCGTAACGGGAATTTCATCCTGGGCAGTTCGAACGGCGCGGTGGAATTTGCCGGCAATATTAAACTTCCCGACAGCTACAGTTCCCGCATGGTATTCAGTGACTTCAAGATATTTTACGAGACGGTTTACCCAGGCGATCAAGGCTCTCCTCTGAAAACGGATATCAATGATACAAAGGAACTGCATCTGAACTACGGACAGAATATTTTTTCTCTGAGAGTCTCTTCCATTAATTACGACTATCCGTCGGATGTGCTCTACTCCTGGAAATTAGAGGGATTTTACGATGAATGGAGCCGCCCGGAGCGGGAAAATACCATCCGCTTCACCAACCTGAGTCCCGGTAGTTATGTATTGCACGTGCGGGCCGTCTCCAATGAAAATCCCCGCACGGTTCTGGAAGAACGCAGTCTGCGGATCATCATCAGTCATCCTTTCTGGGTAAGCATCTGGGCCTGGTTGCTCTATCTGGGCATTATCTCCCTGATCGGTCTGACAGTAAGCACCATCTATCTGCTCCGACGGAAACGTAAAGAATCTGACGAGAAGATCCGGTTCTTCATCAATACGGCACACGACATACGTACCCCTCTGTCCCTGATCAAGGCCCCTCTGGAAGAGTTGCGCGAACAGGAAAAGCTCTCTCCCAGCGGTACGGGAAACATCAACACGGCCCTGCGAAATGTAAATGCGTTGTTAAGACTGACCACCAACCTGATCAACTTTGAGAAAGCAGATACCTACGGAACAGAATTGTATATTTCTGAATATGAATTAAATACTTACCTGCAGGAAATCCTGGAAACCTTCCGCAGCTACGCGGATGTAAAACACATCCGGTTTACTTACGAGAGCAATTTCCATTACCTGACTGTCTGGTTCGATAAAGAGAAGATGGATTCGATCCTGAAAAATCTCATCTCCAATGCGATGAAGTATACACCGGAGAATGGCAGCGTAGCCATTATCGCCACCGAAGAGCAGCAGACCTGGAGTGTGGAGGTACGGGATACAGGCATCGGCATTCCATCGGAAGAGCAGAAGAAAGTATTTAAAACCCATTTCCGGGGCAGCAACGCCATCAATTCAAAAGTGACGGGAAGTGGCATCGGACTTTTCCTGGTATGGAAGCTGGTCCGGCTGCACAAAGGGAAAATCCACCTCAGCAGCCGGGAGAAACAGGGATCGGAAGTAAAAGTGACTTTCCCCAAAGGAAAGGAAATCTACAAACATGCCAAGCAGGCTCTCTCTTCCGCCGAGCAGCCTAACTTTGCCGAAGCCCAGGTACCGGAAGCGTCTTTCGAAGCACAACGGCAAGACAGTCCGGCAAAACGACAACGTATATTAATTGTGGAAGACAACGACGAACTGCGCCACTACCTGCAACAGACGCTCTCGGAAGAATATACCACACGTACCTGTACCAATGGCAAAGAGGCATTGGATCTGGTAGAGGAGTATAAACCGGATCTGATCTTATCAGACATCATGATGCCTGTGATGCGGGGAGACGAATTGTGTGCCGCTATCAAAAACAACATCCATACGTCCCATATCCCGGTGATCCTGCTGACGGCACTGACCGATGAAAAAGAGGTAATGGAGGGACTGAAAACCGGTGCGGATGAATACATACTGAAACCGTTCCATACGGGTATCCTGAAGGCCAATATACGCAATATGCTGGTCAACCGCGCGCTGCTACGCAACAGATACGCTTCTCTGGAGCCAACAGAGGAAAACGAACACTTGCAGGCGACTTCCGATCTGGACTGGAAGTTTATGACGGAGGTGAAAAAGGGCATTGAAGAGAACTTGGATAAACCGACCTTCAATGTAGACGCGCTCTGTAATTTATTGCACATGAGCCGTACCAGTTTCTATACGAAGATCAAGGCCCTCACCGGACAGGCTCCTGCCGATTATATCCGGTTGGTCCGGCTGAAAAAAGCAGCACAACTGCTGAGAGAACGCAACCATAACATCACAGAGATTGCTGAGATGACCGGATTCAGCGACGCGAAGTATTTCCGGCAGGTATTTAAAAAACACTTCCAGATGAGTCCCAGTCAGTACAGCAAAGAGCACAGCAAGCAAAAAGAGACTCCGGATACGGCAGCAGCAGAAGAAGCCGCGGAAAAACAGAACATATAAACACGAACATACAAACCAAACAGATGTACCTGGGTACGTCCTTAAAGTCCAAACAAAGAGATGAATATTTACCTGGAATCATTCGGCATCTTCTTCAAAATAGGTGCTTTTACAATCGGTGGTGGATACGCTATGATCCCTCTTATTGAGAACGAGATCGTGACCAAACGCCAATGGATCGCCAAAGAAGATTTTCTGGATCTGCTGGCCATTTCCCAGTCGGCACCCGGCATTCTGGCCGTCAATATTTCTATTTTTATCGGATACAGGCTCCGGGGTGTCCGGGGCAGTATAGTCACGGCATTGGGTACGGTGCTTCCTTCTTTCCTTATTATCCTGCTGATTGCTATGTTCTTTCAGAATTTCAAGGACAATGAGATCGTCGAACGCTTCTTTAAAGGCATACGACCGGCTGTAGCGGCCCTGATAGCCGCGCCCACCTTCACCATGGCCAGATCGGCAAAGATCAACCGCTACAATGTATGGATACCTGTCACAGGGGCGTTACTTATCTGGCAACTGAAACTCTCTCCCATCTGGATCATTGTAGCGGCAGGTGTCGGAGGCTATTTCTGGGGGAAATATACAGCAAAGCGAACCAACTAACACACATTTTTACTTACGTATTTATTGGGATATGATCTATTTACAACTTTTCTATACTTTCTTTAAGATCGGATTGTTCAACTTCGGAGGGGGCTATGCCATGCTTTCCCTGATCCAGGGAGAAGTAGTGACTCATCATGGCTGGATCACAGCACAGGAATTTACAGATATTGTAGCCATCAGTCAGAGTACACCGGGGCCTATCGGGATCAACGCGGCTACGTATGTAGGTTATTCGGCTTCGGGAAGTGCCTGGGGATCGGTTGTTGCCACCTTTGCCGTAGTGCTTCCTTCTCTGATCCTGATGCTGATCATCAGCAAATATTTTATGAAATACCAGAAACATCCGGCAGTAGAGTCCGTATTCAAAGGCTTGCGTCCGGCCGCGGTAGGACTGCTCGCCGCGGCAGCATTGGTATTGATGAATGTGGAAAACTTCGGCTCTCCTACGCGGGATACTTTCCAGTTTATTGTCAGTGTCATCATCTTTCTGGCTGCCTTTATCGGTACGTACCGGTTTAAGGTGAATCCGATCCTGATGATCGTGGTATGCGGGATTGTGGGGCTGATCCTGTACTGAGAAACCACACTCCTGTTTAAAGAATAAAAAAGACTGTCGATCCGGAAAATAAGTTTTTACCGACCGGCGATCTGCTGATATAAGTATCTTCACTCTCTTTCCGCCATATAAGAGAGCTGCTCTTTCAAAAGTTCCGGTTTTATATAAATGACCGTATCCAGTTGTTCTCCGTTCAGATAATAGACACCGGATGGGTAGAATCTGTTTTCCGGATCTGAGATTGTCTGATAAGAAATAAATACTTCCGGTTTTTCTTTGGCTTTGCACTGAAAGGCTTCCAGGTCTACATTGTACCCTCTGGAATGCACCAGGATCAAAGATCCTTCATCTTTCACATACTCTTTGATATATCCGGAAAAAAGTAGGGTACAATTGCCACAACCTACATCATTGATGACAAATATCCTTTTTATATTTGTGCCCAAAGAAACACCATATTGCTTTTTTAGTTCTTTCTTCAACCGCGCATATTCCGTGTCATTACTTCCGCAGCTACAAAAGCACAAAATACCTATGTTACAGATCAAATACTTCAAAAACCCTTTTCCCATATTCTTTGTTTTCATCTACTATTTCCATATATATTCCCCGGGTAGTCATCACTGCCGAATGCGGTAAATACTTATCCGTAGAAAAATCTATTTCATCTGTCTTATTGAACCGACGATCGTATACATATATCACAAACGGATATCCCAATTCATCTATCTGACTGTGATCTACATCTGTTTTAAGAAATAGATAATACTTTCCCTTCTTTTGATCATAAAGCAGATTCACGATCTGTGCTTTCTCCATCCTCTCTTTATCCGCTTCTTCAAACAGATTCCGCTCCGAACTTTCTAACGTCAATTCTATCCCTTCCGGAATAGGTAATTCCTGAGGGATCACACACACAGAATCCTGTATATTTAAAGATTCCCGATCCAGGATATAGAGATACCTGCTATAAGGATTCATATAAAAAAGGGTATGGTCAAGCACTGTATAGCGTACAATCATATCCTGATATACTCTGGACTCATTAAAGAGCTGTCCATAGAAACTCTGTAAACCATACGTAAGAGTGGGCTTTCCTTCATAGAGCGAACTCAGTTTACTCAATGGGGACGTTTTTGCCCGATGTTGATTGCAAAAGCTATATAGGTCGAAATAGGAATCAAATCCCTCTGTAATTGAAGGATCATCATCGTGAGGCTGCCAACAAGAGAGCAACAAAATCTCATTATCTATCCATTGGGAAAGAGGCAAAGCTGGCCCAAAATGTTTATATGTATAGCCCAATACATCCTTTTCATCATACAAGCTTACCTCTAACCACATATCTCCTTCTCTTGTAGTTCCAACAACTGTACTGGTAGAATAGAACTGTACAATAAGTGAATCTTTAGAATTTAAAGAGAGACGACTTATCCTACCATACTCTTTTTCCAAAGCAGACAAAGAGATTGAGTCACTAAATCTGCCTTTGAGATCATAAAATCTAATATGAGGACCAAAGTCTGTTTTTACAAAATAGATCTCTTCTTCTCCTATAGTAGGATCGTAGATAATTCCATGATGTATATTTACATTCTCAAATCCTACATCAAACATAACCGTAGTGGAAATAGATCTCTGTACCTGATTACAGGAACATATCAAAAAAGGAAAAGAGCAGCAATTCCATATATTCTAATATTCATATTTATTTTGTACACTTATTCGTTCAATGAAAATGGAATTACAAACTTTTCTGTTTTATCTTCTACAGACTCATAGATAAAATAAACGGTATTTATTTCCTCATTGTAATTATAGCTTAGAATTAATTTCCCTGACTGAACCATCTGTTTGAAGTTCTTTCCTTACATCTGTTAGACTCCAGCTTCTCTCTATTTTAGATAAAACTATTTGATCCATAGAACTTCTTGTAGCTAAAAGTCCTGCAGCTACATTCTCTTCCGGAGTAATAATTATATCAAATGGCAAACAATTTCTACCCGACCAGAAATAGCAACTCTATAGAGGTTCAAAAAAACCTCTAATAGGATAAATTTTATCTGCTGAACGTGTAGAAGCATCCTTAATATCATTAGTAATAGTAGACAAGAAATCATAAATTGCAGCTTTAGATTCAACAGGTAAATCAATTGTAAAATTAACTTCATCTTCTATTTGAGAAGTCTCTACCTCTACTTGGTTACATCCAAAAATAACAACATCCAAATAGACACTAAATAAAGGTAATAATTTGTGTTTCATAATAGAATTATATT
>JAJBTC010000175.1 GCA_020861095.1 Bacteroides sp. | reverse complement strand
ATCGATAGTGCATGTGTCTGATATAATATGTATTCTGTGTAAAATAGAGAAGATAAGATGTTGGGCATTATAAATATCAGTAAAATTAAAACGATTATATGGTGTTTATTTTACAAGATAAATAGTGTTTATCTTATATCCGTTTATTCATTTAAATCTATTATCATGAAAAAGTTGTATGCTATTTTATTTATTTGTTCGGTTATAATAGCCGACTCTGTGTACGGTACTAATTCTGTAATCACAAACAATGAATCTCCGGAAGCTGAATGCAGAATTACAATGAATATGGTTTCCGGTGTACCTGAATGGAGTTACATTATTATTTATTTCAATGGAGTCGAAGAGATCTTTGAATATCAGAATGGTGTCTTGCAAGGTTCTGCAAACATTGTAAAAACAGTAACTCAGGGCAGTAAAGCAGAATTGGAATTCTATATTTCCGTACAGCCCAGTTTTGATTATGTATACAATCTATTTATCAATGACGAGTACAGGGCGAAACTTCGTGAATATTATAATGATCGATATATTTATACGATCGACACAAGTGTAGAAAGTACAACACTCAATATCCAATTGTTGTATGAATACGAACCTATGGGTAAATAGTATGTATAAATAGAAAAAACTCAGAAGTCAGAAAATAAGCAGACTATCATTTTGCTATGAGTGGCAGAAGTAGTCGTAAAAATTTTATTCACTTAAAAAATTAGGGTTATGAAGAAAATGATTCCTTTTTTATTGGGTATGTTCTTTTTCCTCAGTACATTCGCTGCTACTGATTTTATTTCGTCGGCACGTTCCGAAATAACGGCAGATGGAAATTGTACGATTACGTTTAATTTTACAAATGCGAATCTTGGACGGGGTAATTATGTCTCAGTGTTCTTTAATAATGAAGAGATTTATCGGGTAGAGAACGGTGTTCTACAAGGATCTGCCATAGTGTCCCGGACAGTTTCCCAGGGTAGTAAAGCAGAACTGGAATTTTTTATAGACCTGCAGGACAACCCTCTGGAGTATGGCTTTTTTCTGTTTATAAATAATACGTGGAAAGCAACACTCTGGGAGCAATATAATTATAGGTATATACATTCTATAGATACCAGTACAACATCCACCACGGTAAATTTTTATATGTTGTATGAGCCACGTTGAATAAGAATCTCCTAACTATTTATTCATCCGGAGAGATACCGATATCCTCGTCGGCAACGGAAGTATGTACATACCGCTCTGCTGCATGTACGAGGATTTTTACTATTTTCCCCGGCAATGTATATCTGAGGGTATCAGACAAGAGATTGAAAACAATTTTTTCTATTTTATTCCTTTTCTTATTGGGTAAATAGATTTTTTTTATAAGTGTATTCACGAATGAATGGTATGTACATACTATTTCCCGATGCAGAAGCTCTCGAAGATGCTCTGAAGTACCATATCGTTGGTCACTTCTCCGGCTATATCACTCAGATGAAAAATACATTCCCGTATGTCCTGGGCAATAAAATCACCTGAAAGTTGGTTCTGTAATCCTTCTTCTACCCGTTCGATAGCAGACAAGGCTTTGGACAATGCTTCGTAATGTCTGGCGTTTGTAACGATCACATCGTTCTGGGTGAGGGTGGGCAGATGAGCCGCTTCGATCAGTTGATTTTGCAACTCTTCCGAGTGGCTTTGCTCACGTGCCGAAAGAAACAGATAGCCCGTCTGTTCGGGAAACTCCTGTTCGATCAATAGACTTAGTTCTTTCCGGTAGGTGGAGTCTGTAACCAGGTCGGACTTATTAAGGAGAAGTATTAACTGCTTTTTCCCGCAATAGGGTTTCAACTTTCCGGAAAGCAGACTGATCTGTTTTTTTGCATCTGTGGCATCGATCACCCACAACACAATTTCCGCCTGCTCCAGTTTCCGGAAGGTACGTTCGATACCCAGATTTTCTATGGTATCCGATGTCTCCCGGATGCCTGCCGTATCGATAAACCGGAACGTAACCCCGCCGATGTTGATCGTATCTTCGATCACATCGCGGGTGGTACCCGGAATCGGGCTGACGATGGCTTTCTCTTCCCGGAGCAGCATATTGAGCAGGGTAGATTTGCCGGCGTTGGTTTCTCCGATGATAGCCACCGGTACACCGTTCTTGATGGCATTTCCTACACTGAAGGAGTTTACCAATCCGGAGATCACCTGATGGATCTCCCCTGCCAATTGACGGAGCTGCTCCCGGTCGGCAAATTCTACATCTTCTTCACTGAAATCAAGTTCCAGTTCGACCAGAGAGGTGATCCTGAGCAACCGGTCACGTAGTCCGGTAAGTTCCTGACTGAAACCTCCGCGCATCTGGTTCATGGCCAGCCTGTGGGTGGCTGCCGATGAAGAGGCGATCAGGTCTGCCACAGCTTCTGCCTGACTGAGATCCATTTTTCCGTTGAGAAAAGCACGTTGGGTAAATTCTCCGGGCTGGGCCAGGCGACAACCCTGATCTATCAACAGTTGCAGCACTTGTTGCAGGATATAGGGAGAGCCGTGGCAACTGATCTCCGTACTGTCTTCTCCGGTATAGGAATGTGGGGCCCGGAACAAAGATACCAATACTTCATCGATGATCTCCTCTTCTTTCCGGATCTGTCCGAAAGTGAGCGTGTAAGCAGGTCGATCTTTCAGAGCGTGATTCCCTTGTAGCGGATGGAAAATACGATCGGTAACAGGGATGGCCTGAGGGCCCGACACACGGACTGTGCCAATGGCACCTCCCTGAGCAGTGGCTATAGCGCAAATGGTATCTGGATACATAGAATGCTAATTTGAAAACAAAGATATACTTTTCCTGTTTAACCAGAGATATTATTGTCCGATTGTTTGCTACGAGGGGAAAGAGGGAAGGGGTGATTCAGATCAGAGAAATGCGAAAAGGAGGATTTTAGTCCGGAAAAGAGGGAAACTCAGGAACATACTGAAACTATTTACTTAGAGTTTTTTATGTTTTTGCCTTCACGCTTTCACCTGAGTAGATAAATAGTTATGTATGATAGGTTTATGTGTGAAGGTAGGGCGGTTTTTATGACTTCACGTGTGTTCACGCCTTCACAGAAAAACAAGAGTTCGGTCCTGGTTATCAGTTTAATTGTCATTCTATTGATGCGCTTTTGTGAATAAGTTATATATACAATTCTCTTTACCGAAAGGTATTACATTCTAAATGCTATGACTTATGATCTGTGCGCCTGTGGCCGGGACTTGGTGAGAGTGTTACCGGGACTTGGTGAGAGTGTGACCGGGACTTGGTGAGCCTATGGAAGAGCGCCCGGATTCCATAAGGAAACAGGGTGAATGCTTATGCAACTTGAGGCAAGTCCCATAGGCAAATGAACCCAATAACATATTCTTCCGGAACAAGCGAGTCAGGCAACTACCAAACTGTCCGATCGGTCGTGTACATCCATGTAAATGATTGGGTATCCAGGCAAACCCAAACCAGAGTCATTCCATTGTAGGATTGATCTATTTTTTGATCAGTTGAGTCAACTTTTTTAGGGCGATACACGGTGAAGGCGTGAAGGCATGTGAAACCAGAAAAAACAACCTGCCTTCACATGTAAAGAGTTAATTCAGAGAATATTATCTGTGGCTGTGAAGGCGTGAAGGCAAAAAACGCAAAAAAACTCAGAGAAGACGATCCATAAGCCATTCTTTCTTATATCAGGAAATGAATGTAGAGAACAATCATTTGCTGTTGGGGTAGTCTATTGACCTCTCGATCTCAGGTAGTTGAGATAAAGCATGGCACACCCTCTGGCATCGGAGAGTGCTTCGTGATGTCGCAGAGGAATTCCCTGGCGCATGCAACAAGCCTTCAGATTGGCCGGGCGATAACCCAGAGAACGGTAGATGCGGCAGGTGCATTGCCAGCGATCGGACAGAAGTAGTTCTCCATAATCCAGTCCGTACATACGCATGGTGCGTTTCAGCACATTCCGATCAAAAACCTCATTGTATGCCACAACGATTTTACCTTCCAGACGTTTCCGGATTTCCGGATAGATCGCATGGAATCCGGGTAGTTTCTCTGTCATGTCCGGAGTAATGCCATGTATCCGGATGTTTTGCCACCAATACTCATTTTCGGGAGGTTGGAAAAGAGTGTAGTATTCATCGGTGATCGCTCCGTCCCTTACAGTGACAATACCGACGGCACAGGCACTTTCGGGGTAGCCTGTGGCCGTCTCAAAATCTATAGCAACAAAGTCAAGCATCAGATCCTGTCCAGAACGGTTTGGATAAGTGTATCAATGGTATTCTTGTAACCGGTATTGGCCTCTTTGATCAGCCGGTTGGCAATCACCATACATACGGTCATGGCTTTGTGCCCCATCAGCTTGCTCAGGCCGGCCAGCGCAGAACTTTCCATCTCGAAATTGGTAATGCGATAGCCGTTGTATTCAAATGTTTCGATCTTGTCGTTCTGCTGCGGATCTGCCAGAGGAATGCGTAACTCTCTGCCTTGCGGACCAAAGAACCCACCGGCCGCGATCGTTACACCCCTTACCATATCGTCCTGTGCGATGCGATCTATCAATTCCGGATTGGCATCGATCACGTATGGAGCAGAGATACAGGTGTTACCCGTCCAGCCCATGTGCCGGAGGAATGCTTTTTCGAATTCCAGGTCACACGCCTCGTTGCGGCCCGCGTAGAAGTTGAGCAAGCCGTCGAACCCGATCGACTTTTGCGAGCAGATAAATGTACCTACGGGCGTATAAGGTTGCAGTCCTCCGCAGGTACCGATCCGTACCAACTCCAGCTGCCGGAAGTTTTCCTTTTCTTCCCGGGTCTCGAAGTCAATGTTGGCCAGTGCGTCCAGTTCGTTCACTACAATATCTACATTGTCGCAGCCGATGCCCGTAGAAAGTACTGTGATCCGCTTTCCTTTATAAGTTCCTGTGATCGTCCTGAACTCCCGGCTTTCGATCTCACACTCTTTCTCCTCAAAATGAGAAGCCACTAAGGCCACCCGGCCCGGATCGCCTACCAGGATCACTTTGTCTGCCAGCTGTTCGGGTTTGACGTGGAGATGAAATACAGAACCATCTTCATTGATAATGAGTTCCGACGATGCGAAATACTTTTTCATGTCTCTTTCTTTTTGTAGGAACCTGTTTATATGTTGCTGGTTTATCTGTGGAACCAACGGTCGACAAAGTTAAAACCTAAACAGGTCCTTGGGTTATTAATAAACAAGGTTGATAAAGTTTTGATCGTCGCCGGTAATACGGATACCGGCTAAAAACTTTATCAACCCTGATGTCTTGTTGATGAACGGTATTATGCGTATTATCCGAGCGGCTTACCTGTATGCGTAGGAGGCTTGGCTATCGTTTCCCGCATGGAAGTATCGGCTTCGATATTTTTCATGCGGTAGTAATCCATAATACCCAGATTTCCGCTACGGAACGCCTCTGCCATTGCCTGAGGTACCTGGGCTTCCGCTTCGATCACTTTTGCGCGGGCTTCCTGTGCCTTAGCTTTCATTTCCTGTTCGGAAGCCACAGCCATGGCACGGCGTTCTTCTGCTTTGGCCTGCGCGATATTCTTGTCCGCATTGGCCTGGTCGATCTGAAGGGCAGCACCGATGTTCTTACCGATATCAATATCCGCAATATCAATGGACAGGATCTCAAAAGCGGTTCCCATATCCAGACCTTTTTTCAGTACTAATTTGGAGATAGAATCCGGATTTTCCAATACCGACTTGTGGTTCACGGAAGAACCGATGGAAGATACAATCCCTTCTCCTACACGAGCCAGAATGGTGTCTTCGCCAGCTCCCCCTACCAGTTGGCGGATGTTGGCGCGTACGGTCACACGTGCTTTGGCGATCAGCTGGATACCATCTTTAGCCACTGCGGCTACAGGAGGAGTATCGATCACTTTGGGGTTTACCGACATCTGTACTGCCTGAAATACATCTCGTCCGGCCAGGTCGATGGCCGTAGCCATCTGGAAAGAGAGCTCGATATTTGCTTTGGAAGCCGAAACAAGGGCATGTACCACCTTCTCTACACGTCCGCCTGCCAGGTAGTGTGCCTCCAGTTCGTCACGCGTGATGGTATTGAGCCCGGCTTTGTGCGCTTCGATCATGGCCGGGACAATGACGTACGGAGGCACATTACGGATACGCATCAGGAACAACTGCACCAAAGAGATATTTACCCCGGACACTTTCGCTGACAGCCAGAGGAAAAAAGGCACATAGTGAAAAAAAACGGCCAGCAGGATGATCCCCCCGGCTACCAATAAAATGGTCAGATACATTGGATCCATAATCAAATGATATTTTTTATAAATATTAATTCTGTTTTTCTACAAGAATCATTCCCTCTGATATGCGTGAAACCACAACAGGAGTGTGTTCATCTAAGAAGCCACTGACTGATTTCACTTCAACAACCTTGCCTCCGATCTCTGCCTGTCCGATCAGGGCCAGACGGGTGATGGTGGTTCCGGTGTCTCCGACGTGTACACTCTCTTCCGCGGATTTATCCACTTTTGAGGTAATGTTTTTCTTCAGTGAGATTTTATCTAAGGTTTTGGATCGCATGAAGTAATAAATAGCAATGCCACATGCTGAGAGAGCTACCACCAGGGTAATGATCCCCATGAAGACTCCGATGTATGTAAAAGCATACCAGACAGCAGCTGCCCCACAAAGAAGGGAGATAAATCCGGCAATGCTGGTTCCCTGTATCAGGAACAATTCAATGAGCAGGAAAAGGATCGCTGCTACAATCAGTCCGGTTATAATGAGTATGTCCATGTTATTTTATGTTTTTGATTTCCAGATTACGTACTTCCATTGCCTGTGCCCGTAGCTGCTCCGTCATTTGTCTGACCCGTTTTTCCAGATCCAGTATGGCACCTGACAGCTGAAGTTGTTGTTGCTTGTTTGCGTGGGTGTATTGTTCTCTTTGCTGCTGAAGCTTATTTTTCTGTTCCCACAGATCCTTTTCTAAGAGCTGGTAGGTACGGAAGCGTTTCAGGGCTTCCTGTGACGTGAAGTCATTCCAGCTGTGATACGTCTTTTCGTCGTTGATAATGAACGTAAAGTCGTATACCTTCTGCTCTTTCGGCTGCATATTCAATGCCTCCGCCAGGCGTTCTTTAGCCTCTTCCACCTCTTCTTCATCGTCCCAGGTATCTTCTATGGACACGAGGCGGGCGATACGTTGCAACTCCTCTTCCTCCATATTCTCATAATTGTATGTCTTTTTGTGGCTATTCGGAATAAATACATAGATACAAACTTTGTCTTCCGGCTGATAGCGGTCGGAGGCAAACCATCCCAGGTTATTGAATTCATCCATCACAAACATATAATCGTTGTAGGGAGAGTTGAAAGGCATCCCCACGTTTTCCGGTGTCAGGTAATTATCGGTATGGCTGTTGAAGCGGGTAACGAAAATATCATACCCTCCCATAGAACCTTCACCATCGGAAGCAAAATAGATCGTAATCCCGTCGGTCAATACAAAGGGGTAGTTCACATTGGATCCGTTGTTGATAGTCTCCGGCAGGGGCATCGGCTGGCTCCAATCCTCTAATAGCTTATTCTGTGTCCGGATCTGTTGTACTCCCTCTTCACTTTTTACACTGTAATAGATCTTATTGGCCAGTTCGGTCTGGTACACGGTACCTTCCTGTATGTCTTCACTCTGGAAATAGTCGTTATACGTAAATAGTTTTCCCGACTCTTCACTGATCTTGTAGGCGGTGAGGAAATTCGCTTTGTCGACCACAAAACTGTCGATCACCGTCACTTGTTCCACTCCCTTCAGCAGACGTAGGTTGAACGTCGCTTTCTTTAAAAGAGTCTCTGCTTCTCCGGAAGATTGTCTGCGTTTCTTCTGGGCTTCGATATAGTCCTCCAACGATCCGATGGCCTCTTCAAACCGATACACCTCGTTATAAGCCTCTCCCAGATAGAGAGGAGCATGTTGTATTTTTCTTTTTACAGCCAGTTCCAGCGGTTTCACAGCATTTGCCGCGTCACCGGTTTTCAGGCAACACACTCCATACCAGTAATTGTAATTGGCATTGGACGGTTGTGATTTCACATACCGTTCAAAAACCGGTTTCGCTTCGGCATATTGTCCTTTGGTGAACATCGCGCGTGCCTGTTCCAGTGTTTGTGCGGATAAGAGAAACGATGCCCAGCAAAAAATAAAGAACAAAATATATTTTCTCTTCATAGAACTTCTGAGTGCTTTTATTCGGAAGTTCAAATATACAAAATTATTGGCAATATCCGGTCCACTACAGATTCTATAATGTTAATTCTTCTTTAAATGGTTCTTTTGAATTACTTTTGCAGCCGGTTCAGAGCCTGAATAAAGAACGAAAGGATCCCATAGTAAAATTTCTGTAGAAGATAGAATCAGGCTCTTCGGAAGAATATGGCACGATTTACGGAAGAAGAGAAAACATTGCGTCGGATAGAGCGACGTTTCAGCAAAGGGGTGGTGGAGTACGGCCTCATTGAAGAGGGAGACAAGATCCTGATCGGATTGTCGGGAGGAAAAGACTCATTGGCTCTGGTGGAGCTGATGGGGCGTAGGGCACGGATATTCAAACCCCGTTTTTCGGTGGTAGCCGTACATGTGGTGATGAAGAACATTCCTTATCAGAGTGATCTGGAGTACCTGCGTGCCCATGCCGGGCAGTATGATATACCGTTGGTCACTTACGAGACTTCGTTTGACGCTTCCACAGACCATCGGAAATCTCCCTGTTTCCTCTGTTCATGGAACCGGCGTAAAGCACTTTTCGCGGTAGCTAAGGAACAGGGCTGTAACAAGATCGCGTTGGGGCATCACATGGATGATATCCTGGAGACCCTTCTGATGAATATGACCTTCCAGGGTGCTGTCGGTACCATGCCTCCCAAATTAGTAATGAAGAAGTTCGATATGACTATCATCCGTCCGATGTGTCTGGTGCATGAAGCCGATCTCGTCGAACTCTCCCGGTTGCATGGCTATCGCAGACAGGTAAAGAATTGTCCTTACGAGTCGCAGTCGGGCCGTAGCGATATGAAAGCCATCTTACGGCAGCTCGAAGATCTGAATCCGGAAGCCCGTTACAGTTTGTGGGGAAGTATGAACAACATACAGAGTGAACTTCTGCCGCAGGAAGTTTGTATTCAGAATAAATAAGGAGAGATGAAAGGAGTTTATACCATCGGACTATTGGTCGTATCCAACCTGTTTATGACGTTTGCCTGGTACGGTCATCTGAAACTTCAGGAGGCAAAAGTGATCAGCAACTGGCCTCTGTATGCGGTGATCCTGTTCTCGTGGAGCATCGCTCTGGCCGAATATGCCTGCCAGGTCCCGGCCAACCGCATCGGTTTTCAGGGCAACGGAGGTCCTTTTACACTGATGCAGTTGAAAGTGATCCAGGAAGTCATTACCCTGATCGTCTTTACTCTGTTCTCTACGCTGTTATTTAAGGGAGAAGGGCTTCACTGGAACCATTTCGCCGCGTTTCTTTGTCTGATATTAGCTGTTTATTTTGTTTTTATGAAATAGCTATCGTTTGACTACATATTTTTCCATATCCGGGGTCAGTTCGGTCTGTAACTCCCCGTTTTCATCGCTGTAGATAAAGCAGGCTTCGATGCCGAGATGCCGTGCAATAAATTTCTTTGCCTCTTCCATCCCGATAACCATAAACGCGGTGGCGAGCGCGTCGGCTGTCATGCAATCTTCTGCCATCACTGTGGATGACAGGAGGGTATGTTGCACCGGATAACCGGTCCGGGGATCTATGGTGTGAGCATATTTCTTACCGTCTTTGTAGTAGAAATTCCGGTAGTTCCCGGAGGTAGCCAGCCCTACATCTGTGAGTTGCAGAATGATCTGTAGTTCCTGATTGATAGAAAGGGAATCATCTACCGGTCTGTTTATGCCTATCCTCCAGTGTTCGCTCTTCGGGTTGTTGCCACGGGCCACGATCTCTCCGCCAATGTCTACCATATAGTTGGTAATCCCCTTTGCACTCAACAGGTTGCCGATCACATCCACAGCATATCCTTTGGCTATGGCACTGCAACTGATCTGAACGCGGGGATCTTTTTTGACCACACGATCTTCTTCCAGCCCTATCTGGGTATATCCGGTGATCTGCAACAGGCTGTCTATGGTGAGGGAGTCCGGAAACTCACCTTTTTTGAATCCGAAGCCCCAGGCGTTGGCCAGTGCTGCTACGGTAATGTCGAACGCACCGTCTGTCTGCTCGGATATCTCTATGGAGCGTTCGAACACATTCTGGAACAACGTATCTGTAGCTACTTCTTCGTTGCGGTTGATGCGGCTGATGATGGAATTCTCGTAAAAAGGAGAAAGAGACTGATTGAAGATCTCAAATGCCTCTTCGATCTCCGGTTGTAGATCTTCGTCGTACTGATAGGTGATCGTATACAAGGTACCAAATACCATTCCCTGTATAGAGCGATACTCGGGTTGTTTATTGTTCTTATTCAGCACATAGACCGTTCCCAGGAATAAAAGAACCAGCCAGATGTAATTGGATTGTTTGGGAGCCTGTATCATAAGCTTTCAAGTAAAAGATGTTCTGCAAGTATTTTGCTGCCGATCAGGATCAGGATCACTCCGCCCCATAGCTCGGCCCGCAACCGGTGCGCGTATTTGCTGCCGAAAGTGATGCCAAACAGCAGTCCTGTCACAGACATCAGGAACGATACCATACCGATCGCGGTAATCGGAGGCAGTACTTGTCGCACCTCTGTCATATCCAGACAGGCAAAAGAGATGCCTACGGCCAGAGCATCTATGCTGGTGGCAATGGCCAGTGTCAGTACCACTTTCAGGCTGGCCGGATTGAACTCCTGTTTGCAATCTTCCTCTTTGAAAGACTCTAGGATCATACGCCCTCCTAAGAATAGCAGGATCGAAAATGCGATCCAATGGTCGAAACTCTCGATCAGGTGGTTGAACCGGCTGGCGCAGCCCCATCCCAGGAAAGGCATCAGGGCCTGGAAGAAACCAAAGAAAAAGGCCATAACGAATATAGGCCTCCATTGTATTTTTCTGAGAATGATCCCACTGGCTACCGATACGGCTAAGCAATCCATGGCCAACCCTATCGCAACCAGTAAAATCTCAAGCTTTGTCATGTGTCAGAAAGGCAGTTTATAAGTAATTGTATAGGTTACTCCTAAGTTCGAACTGTATTTCCCGAAACCGGGTACATACCAGGGATCTCCATATTCACTGGTGGAGGAGGAGAGGTGATACTTCAGCCGCACCGTCCATCCCATAGACAGGTCTTTCCATATACGAGCCCGTACCCCGGTCACTATCTCAAACCAATGCAACGTACCCTTCATTCCCGAGTGATTGTAAGGTACGCTTCCCCACCAGATATCGTCGATCAGGTTCGGATTGCTGAGACTTCCTCCGAACAGGGGATCTTCGAATTCCATACTTTTTACATCATACGTGAAGGTACTGAATCCATAACGGGCCCCTACATAGAGGTAGTTACGGCTGTTCTTCTTGTACATCGTATTGTAGTTCATCCCGATCCGGAAGAAAGGAGCTGCGCTTTTGTAGTGGATACCGTTGTCGTTCCAGGTATCCGTCGTACCGAATCCGGCTTCCAGGACCGGATAAAATCTGTTTTTCAGATTCGCTTCTATACTGATCTCGCTGCTCATGTAATCTCCTCCAAAAAGCTCATTTCCTACTCCGAAAAGGTCTACGCTTATCAGGAGGCCATTGTAGAACGGCACTTCTTCTTCCAGTTCTGTCCCGTTGGTCGTCGCAGAGGCAGATCTCTCCTGGGCCTGTAGCAGAGGAAAAGCGATAAGAAGCAGATTAATACATATAAAAGACAATATTCTCTGTGCTCTCATTCGTAGTGGCTTGAGTATTTGTTACAGAAAGTGAGTCCATCATCTGAGAAGGGCTGACATATACACCTTTAAGGGCCTGACGCATTTCATACCCACACTCCATAGAAAGAAAGTAAGGAGTATTTGTATGAGAGAATATCACCGTGTCCCGCAGGTAACGGGTATAATGGAATATTAAGATCGTAGAATCGTTGGTATAGCGCAGAGGCAGTGAGATCTTATGTACACTCTGTTGCCTGTTGATAATGATTGAATCTGTGCCAATGGCTGTTACTGTGAGCGAATCCAATGTGTCATTTACAAAAGCTGTATTGTTGGAGTTCCGCGTTTTAAATGTACAATTAACCATTTGCCTTCCCTCTAAAGAGCAATTTTCATTGTCTGAACAGGCAGAGAGCAGAATACTGCATACAGGGTAGAAGGTGATCAGGATCAATGCCAGAGGAATGAGCTTTTTCATCTTTATTTTAGCTTTTTATAGGGTCTTTTCGATTTGATAATTATTCCTTTCCATGGAACTGCGTGAGATCAGTTCTCCCAGAAATCCCGCCAGGAACAATTGTGTTCCAATGATCATAGCAGTCAGTGACAAATAGAAATACGGCGAATCCGTAACCAATCTGTAAGGCATATCGTGGTGCATGTAATAGAGCTTACTCACCCCTACGATCACCACAGAGATCAATCCCAGTATAAACATCAGTGAGCCGAGCAGTCCGAAAAAGTGCATGGGCTTCACCCCGAAAGCCGAGAGGAACCAGATAGATATCAGATCCAGATAGCCGTTGAAAAAACGGTTCAGACCGAATTTGGTAGTACCGTATTTACGTGCCTGATGCTGCACCTCTTTCTCTGTGATCTTCTGGAAGCCGGCATTCTTGGCTAAGTAAGGGATATACCGGTGCATTTCTCCATATACCTCTATGTTCTTCACTACCTCTTTCCGGTAGGACTTCAGGCCACAGTTGAAATCATGCAGGTTCCTGATCCCGGATACCTTTCGTGCTGTAGCGTTGAATATCCGGGAAGGAAGTGTCTTGGACAGCGGATCGTACCTTTTTCTTTTCCAGCCCGAAACCAGGTCATACCCTTCTTCTGTGATCATCCGGTAGAGTTCCGGTATCTCGTCCGGGCTATCCTGCAGGTCGGCATCCATCGTGATAACGACCTCTCCCTGCGCCTCTTTGAAACCACAGTACAGGGCAGGGGACTTTCCGTAGTTGCGGCGGAATCTGATACCTCTTACCTGCTGCGAACCGCGCCTGAGCTCCTCGATCACTTGCCACGAACCGTCGGTACTCCCGTCATCCACAAAGATCACTTCATACGAAAATCCATTCTCCTCCATCACGCGCCCGATCCAGGCATGTAGTTCCGGAAGCGACTCTGCTTCGTTGTACAAAGGTATTACGACTGATATATCCATCTTGTTCGACCTATTTGTTAGGTATGACTTTCCAGCCCCGGATTTTTTCGCCTGCGGGCGACCCAGGCTGTGGGTATGGCCAATATACTTCCAAAAAATACATTCCGGGAAAGCATATTGATTGTCAGATCAATGGGAGTAACGCTACGGAATTCCGATATCATTGCCTCTAATTGATCCCTGTACACTTCCATTCCGGATACATCCGCTGCAAGCAGAGTCTGTACCAGCATTTCGTATTTCTCCATGAAATACCCCTGATCCAGATAGCGGAAATAGATATAATGGGCCACTGCCGTCAGCAGACTGGCAAACATATACATGAATACCGTAAAGAGCCAGCCATTGAGAAAGGTGATCTCGCCTCCACAGACTTTGTCTCTGTATGCTTTCAGAAAAGCATATCCGATGAAGGGAACCCCTATGGTAAGGGCTACAAAAAGGAACATACAGAACGAATAAGAGAGCGCCAGAGGTAGAAATATGAATTTCACTATCCAGAAAATTCCCAGATACGTACCGCAGTACATAGCGTATGTATGGAGTTGATGTCTGTTTTTTGTCATCTTTACATTATAGAAATAGCGTACAAATGTACAAATAATATTTGGTTACAGCCGGTAATCAGGTTGTTAAAGTTAATAAAGCTACTTTCCGGTTCAGTAGCGAAAAAAAATGTATTTATAAGGTTTTGACGTGTAGGATGTTATTGATAAAGAAACGAAAAAAAGCAAAACACCTCTTGCAGATTACACGGAAATGTCTACCTTTGCAGCCGGGTAAGTCCTATACGGCCAGCTCCCTTCGAATCCTCCAGGGCTTGATCGCAGCAAAGGTAGTTGGTTGTAGCGGCGCGATATAGTAAGCTTACCCACCTGCCTCTTTAGCTCAGTTGGCCAGAGCACGTGATTTGTAATCTCGGGGTCGTTGGTTCGAATCCGACAAGAGGCTCAGAAAAGGTGTTTGTTGATAGATGATCAGCAGGCACCTTTTGCTTTTCTATCCATACTTATTGTATGTTACCGGCTTTTCTCTTTTCTGATATTCTTAGGAACGCTGAGGTTTCTGCTCTTTTCTTTCTTTGTTCTTGTGAAGAGATTTTTTGATTGCCCCGTTCGTTGATAACCCTTGTCTTACCATTCCTGTTTAGCATTAATGTCCTGTTTAAGAGCCGGATCTCTTTGTGAGGCTGTAAGATCCGAACCATCATAATTTGTAAATAGACTCATCCTAACTAACTAATGTGGATACTGTAAAAAGAAGTATGTCTTAGAATAACTCTTTTATTTTTATTCTTATTTATTTTGTTACATTTATAGGGATTAATATATTTGTGTAGCAAATCAACCTCTGATCTATGAAACAACCTCATCTTCTACCGGTTTTGACTATGCTTCTTTTGTTCTGGGGAAACCCTCAATCGGTAAAGGCCGATTGGAACAATTTTGTAATCAACTATAATAAGAGTCTGTACGGCAAAGGTACCTAGACCTGGCAGATAGCTTCCTACAACGAACACTGGGTCTATTTTGCCAATAAGAATGGTGTGGTCCAGTTCGATGGTCATTCCTGGGATCTTTTTTCACTTCACAATGGTTCGGACATACGTTCTGTATGTCCTTCCACAAATCTTGGCCGGATTTATGTCGGTGGGATCAATGAATTCGGATATTTCGAACCGGGAGAGGATGGAAGGCTCCTTTACACCTGTCTTTCCGATTCAGTGCCTTATGAAGAGAGATTTATAGGGAATATCTGGGGCATTCATGAAAACGACAATATACTCTATTTTCAGGGAGATGGTCGGTTATTGAAGTATCTGAATGGCAAATTTACTATCATTGATTCGGAAATGAAGATTGATTGTTCGGATCTGGTCAATAATGTCCTTTACCTGGGTACGGAACGGGGTGTGCGGGTATTGGTGGGCAATACCATATTCCCTTTGCAAGGTGCGGAGATCTTGGAAAATATGCGTATACGTGGTGTTATTCCTTTTAAAGAAGGGATAATGATAGCTACAGCCTACGATGGACTTTTCTATTACAATGGAGATCATGTAGTACCTTATCACACAGGAATAGAGCCGTTTCTGAAAG
Organism: Bacteroides sp.; assembly: GCA_020861095.1. Lineage (GTDB taxonomy): Bacteria > Bacteroidota > Bacteroidia > Bacteroidales > Bacteroidaceae > Bacteroides. Next base: position 10,555 of record JAJBTC010000175.1, on the reverse strand, counting down.
AACATGAGGTCTTTAGTGTAGCTTCTCATGAAAATCTGATCGCTCTGGGTACGGTACACAAAGGACTTGTACTGATTGATACGGAGACAGGGCAGGTGAAGTATTTTAATGAGAACAACGGTTTGCAGAACAATACGGTTCTTTCCCTGCATTTTGACAACTGGGGCAATCTGTGGGCCGGATTAGATAATGGTATCGATTATATCTCTCTTAGTTCTGTATTTACTACCTTATATTCAACTTTTTACTCATATGGTACAGGCTATACGGCTTTTCAGCGGGGAGATTATCTGTACCTCGGTACAAACCGGGGGTTATTCTATACGGAATATCCGGTAAAGCTCAATGAAAATTTTCCCGATATACGTCCGGTTTCCCATTCCAGTGGGCAGGTATGGAATTTGTGCGAGGTAGAGGGAGAGTTGTTTTGCCTGCACGACAGAGGGGTTTTTCGGGTGGAAGGAGATCAGGTCACCAAAGTTGTGGATCTGGCAGGTGCCTGGCTCTGTCAGCCTGTGATGGGACAACCCGGGCGGATGTTCGTGGGAGTATACGGTGGCTTGTATCTGTTGGAGAAACGTCAGGGTAGATGGGAGATTTGCTGGCGTATAGAAGGTATTTCGGATTCCTGTCGTTTTTTTGAACAAGAGACCTACCGGGTACTCTGGATATGCAACACAGATCATATCATGCGGGTCGAATTGGACCAGGAACTGACATGCGTAGAGAACATCCGGACGTATAACAGTGAAAATGGTTTTCCGACAGACCGTGATATCCATGTCAGTAAAATAGAAGGAAAAATATTTTTCCCTACTCCGGCAGGTATCTACTCCTATCACGAAAAAGCAGATCGTATGGAACAGGCGCGTGAATTGAACACCATGCTTCACGGTACAAATCCATATTCCCGACTGATCGAATATAAGGATCATGTCATCAGTCTTAGTCATCACGAGATCTGTATGGCTCATTTGCGTTCCTACAAAAGAGGAGCGAATACATTGATTGTTCCGCTGGATCTTTCTTCCGTAGAGTTGGTACATGGTGCCGAAACCATTCTGCCGCTGTCGGATTCGTTGTTTATTCTTCCCAATGACAACGGTTTTGCTTTGTGCAAGATACCTGCGGTGAAGAAGAACCGGGGTTATAACAATGCTTTGTCTATCCGGAGTGTTTGTCTGCCGGGTTCCCGGGATTCTCTGGTCTACAGAAATAATTTTCTGGGTATTCAGCCGGAGGCTGTCCTGCCTTATAATAGAAATGCAATACGTTTTGAATATGGACTCTCGGCTTTTATACAGGGAGAAGAGATCAGTTACCAGCAACGTCTCAATAATCAGGAATGGTCGGACTATACCACAGCTACCCTCAGAGAGTACGGAAACCTGGACGAAGGTAACTATCTCTTTGAAGTAAAAGCTATTTTCCCTGATGGGCGGGTGGCACAGGATCAATTCCGCTTTCGTATATTACCTCCCTGGTATCGGAGTAATATAGCCTATATGGTCTATTTTATGTTATTCGGTATCATTTTGTTTTTTATATATCGTTGGGACGATGTGCGTGTGCAGCGCAAAAAGCAGCAGGCAATAGTGGAGAAGGATAAGGAATTACACCAACTGGAACAGGTATATGAAGAAGAGGCTGCCCGCAAAGAGCGTCAGATCATGGAACTGGAAAAAGAAAAATTGCAGCATGAGCTCCAATACAAGAGCCAGGAAATGGCCAATCTGATGATCAACTTTGTACGTAAGAATGAGATGCTGACTGAGATCAAGTCTGAACTGTTGAAAGTGATCTCTTCATTGAAAAGTAAGGATGCGAAGGAATACAAACAGATGTTGTTGCTGATCAGTAACAAAATAGATGATAATATTCAGGCGGATGATGTACTCAAGAGAATAGAAGAACAGTTTGATCTGGTTCATAACAATTTTATGAAACGATTGGGGCAAAAGCATCCTGATCTCTCTTTGAATGAACGGATGATGTGTGCATACTTGAAGATGAATCTCTCCTCCAAAGAGATTGCTCCTCTTTTAAATATTTCTGTCCGGGGAGTAGAAACCATACGATATCGTCTTCGTAAGAAATTTTTGTTGGAACGTGAAGATAGTATGATTGAATATTTGAATAACAAGATCTGATTGGAGCCAGATAATAAGATAGGGCGACTTTGATTCCTTCAGAGTTGCCTTTTTTATGTTTTATAACATTATTGACGAATTTAGTTAACGTATAATTATTAATATGATTATTAGTGGTTTAATTATAATTGGCGTAATTATGACGTATTTAAATTCCTGGATTGACGTAATTATGAATAGGTAAAAAATGTATTCAAGTGTTTATGAATATTGTATGTTTGTCAGGTCTCAACAAGACAATTTGCGAGAAATAGTTAATCTTAATTTTAAAAACTTATGAAGAAGTTATTATCAGTAATTTTTCTGTTAGGCTTTTCCTTGTGTATGTTCTCTCAGAACATTCAGGTGCAGGGAGTAGTCATCAGCGGGGCGGATAATGATCCGTTACCCGGGGTAAATGTCGTGGAAAAAGGGAATACCACCAACGGTACCATTACCGATCTGGACGGGAACTTTGTCCTTTCTGTTCCGGCAGATGCTGTCCTTACCATTTCTTTTATTGGATATAAGACTCAGGACGTTCCGGTCCGGGGTAGTAATTCTGTACGTGTGATCTTAGAAGACGATACAGAGACTTTGGATGAGGTTGTCGTAATCGGATACGGTGTTCAGAAGAAAAGTGTGGTTACTGCTGCTATCAGTCGGGTAACTGCCGATGAATTGAATACCAGTAAACCTTCACGTGTAGAAGATGCAATGAAAGGAAAAGTTTCCGGTGTTCAGATTACTCAGAGTTCCGGACAACCGGGTGCAGATTCTAAAGTGCGTATCCGCGGTATCGGTACGGTCAACAACAGTGATCCGTTGTATATCGTAGACGGTATGCCGGTAGACGGAGGTATCAACTACCTGAATCCGGTGGATATCCAGTCTATTGAGATCCTGAAAGATGCAGCTTCCGCTGCTATTTACGGTGCCCGTGCGGCCAACGGGGTAGTGTTGGTTACCACCAAAGCCGGTGGCCAGGGAAAAACAACCATCAATTACGATTTCAGTTACGGTTGGCAAAATCCGTGGAAAAAGAAATCCGTACTTAATGCTAAGGAGTATATGATCATCATGAATGAAGGAGAGATCAACTCCGGTGAAGCCCCCCGTTATACACAAGAGCAGATTGCCAATGCGGGAAAAGGTACGGATTGGCAGGACGAGGTTTTTAATTACAATGCTCCTGTGCAGAATCATCAGTTAAGTATCAGTGGAGGAAATGAAAAAGCACAGTATTTCCTCTCTCTGGGTTATTACAATCAGGAAGGTATTATCGGAGGTAACTACGGTAAGTCCAATTACGACCGTTGGAGCATACGTTCCAATACTACCTATACAGTATATGAGGCGGAGCAGCGTAAATACCTGAATAAAGTAAGGGTCGGAGTCAATATCGGATATTCCAGGGGTAAATCCACAGGAATCGAAGTCAATTCCGAATACGGTTCTGTATTAGGTAGTGCATTGGCATTCAATCCACTGGTACCCGTATATGCTCCGGAAGTGGCTCAGTATCCGGGCATTTTTACTGTGGATCAGATCCTGGCACAGTATCCGGACGCGGTTACAGACAAAAACGGACGGTTGTTTTCTATCCCTCCCGATGGATTTCAGGAAATAGCTAATCCCGTAGCTATGCTCAATCAGCGTCGCAATGAAAAGAACAATGAAGATAAATTTGTGGGTACATTCTGGGGAGAGATCAGCGTACTTCCGGGACTTACTTTCAAAAGCAGTTATGGATTTGACCTGGCTTTCTGGGGAAGAGATGGATACGAATTCCCTTATTTCCTTGCCACTCAGGGAAAAAATACAGATATTGGTTCGGTCTGGAGTGAAATGAACCGTGGCTACAGATGGCAGGTAGAAAATGTGATCACTTATAACAAAACATTTAATCATAAACACAATCTGTCTGTCGTTTTAGGTCAGTCCGCACAGAAATACAGAACCCGGCAGCTGGGAGGAAGTGACTATGAATTTGTGGACGATGATCCCAACACAGCTAATATAGGCGGAGCCATCGGTGACCGTGACAACGAACGTGTGTATGGCGGTACAGGAGGATATGCTTTTACTTCGCTTGCTTCTTATTTTGGTCGTGTAAGTTATAATTATGCGGAGCGTTATATGTTGGAAGCCACTGTACGTCGTGACGGTTCTTCCAAATTCGGTGCCAATCACAAATGGGCCGTATTCCCGGCGTTCTCTCTGGGATGGAATGTACTGAACGAGCCTTTCCTGGAAAATCATCCGGATTGGTTTGATTCTTTCAAAGTTCGTTTAAGCTGGGGTAAGAACGGTAATGAAAATATTGGTAATTTCCGCTATTCAGCTTTACTGGATGGTGGACAGAACTACTATTTTGGTGGTGGATACAGTGTAAAGGATAACGGAAAATCCGGTAACATGCAATACGGAACCTCTTCCGGAGCTATCCCTAATCCTAACATCAAATGGGAAGAATCTGAGCAGATCGATTTGGGTATTGATGCTCGTTTCATGAATAACTCTTTAAGCTTCAGTTTTGACTATTTCAAGAAAAAGACAAATGGCATGTTGATGGATCAACCCATCCCAAGCTATGTAGGGTTGAGTGCACCGATGGCCAATGTGGGTGATATGGAAAATTGGGGATTGGAATTTGAAGCCAGTTGGCGTCAGCAGATCGGTGAATTCGGATATAGCATTGCCGCCAATGCTTCTTTCCTGAAGAATAAACTGGTGAGACTGGGAAATGCTTCCGGAGAAGCTATCTATGAGACGGCAGGTGCTTCCGGTGTAGGTAGTTTCATCAAAGGACAAAACGGTGAAGTGTGGCCTTTCTTCTACGGATACAAGACAGACGGAATCTTCCAGAATCAGGCGGAAATAGATGCTTATGTCAATGACCAGGGTGAAAAGTTGCAACCCAATGCTCAACCGGGAGATGTACGTTTTGTGGATTATGACAAAAACGGTACCATTGATGACGATGATAAAACCAAAATTGGTAAAGGTATGCCAGACTGGACCTTCGGATTTACGATCGGAGCTGACTGGAAAGGATTTGACCTGAATCTTTTCTTCCAGGGAACCGCAGGGAATGATATTTTCGACTTCTCCCAGCGTGCGGATATACCTGCTATGAACCGTCCGTCCTGGATCCTGGATCGTTGGGTAGGAGAAGGAACTTCTAATAAGATTCCGCGTGTGACCCGGGTAGATTTGAACAGCAACTGGCGGTCTTCGGATCTGTATATCAAAAACGGCAATTACCTTCGTCTGAAAAGTGCTCAGCTAGGTTATACACTCCCTAAAATGTGGGTGAATAAGGCTTCTATCCAGAACTTAAGGATTTATGTTGCTGCGGAAAACCTGTTTACCTTTACCAAATACGACGGATTTGATCCGGAGGTAGCATCAGGTGATTACAACAGGATCGGTGTAGACCGTGGGGTTTATCCGCAGTCAAGAACCATTTCTATAGGAGCAAATATCACTTTCTAATATTTAATAATGTACAGATATGAAAAAATATAAACTCTTACTCATACTTACTGCATTTACAGGGTCAATCCTGACTACTTCGTGCGGAGATGACTTTCTGACGTCTTATCCTACTGAACAGAAAGAGGCAGGTGCAGACGCTACGGAAGGGGTGATCCTGGCCGATCTGGCGTCCGCGTATCAGATCTTACTATTTGATAGTTATGCCGATAATAACTACAATGCCGTACTATTTATGTCCGATCTGCGTTCGGATGATCTGTATAAAGGAGGAGGAGATGCGGGAGACCAGCGACAGTTGTATCTGCTTTCTATTTTCCAGTCGACCTCCGCTGAAACTTTAGGAGGGCTCTGGAGCATCTATTATACCGGATTGGCACGTTGTAACAATACACTTATTGCCTGTGAGAATGCTGTAAATGTAGATGAAGAAAAGCTGGAACAATACAAAGCGGAGGCTCACTTCCTGCGTGCTTATTACGTGCATCTGCTCTGGAAATTTTTCGGGAATGTGCCTTATTTTGAAGAACCTCTGACAGAACCTCCTTATATGGCTCCTCAATACAAAGCGGATGAGATCTATGAAAAGATCATGGCAGATCTGGATTATGCGTGTGCCGAGGGACGAATGAAAATGCGTACTACAGGCAGTGATCTGGGACGTGCCAACCGGGCTGCCGCTCTGATGCTCAAAGCCAGAGTCGTAATGTATCAGAAAGATACTTCACGGTATGCGGAGATCACGAACGATATGGCTACGATCATCAGTAGCGGAGAATATGAATTATTTGAAGATTTTGATGCTATGTGGCTGGATGAAAATGAATTCTGTGTGGAGTCGATCTTTGAAAGCAATCAGTTGCCCGAAGGCAAAACCTGGGCCAGCGGTTGGCAGGGATATGGAACCAATCTGCCGGCATTTATTTCGCCTAATACGTTGAAAGATCCTTCCGGAGTATACAATAATGGATGGGGTTTTGGTCCGGTACGTACAGAGTTGTACGGTATCTTTGAAGACGGAGATACACGCCGGGACGGTTCTATCATCAGCTGGCCGGCGGAATATTACAGTCAGCGTTTCCAGGATACAGGATTGTTCCAGAAAAAATATACTGCGCGTGCGGGTTATAATCCTCCTCCGGGTGATACGGATCTGAACTATTGTAACAACCTGCGTATTTTCCGTTATGCGGAAACATTGCTCAACTATGCCGAATTGACCGTTATGCACGGGCAGGCTCCCGTTCAGGGTATTACTGCTCAGGATTGCCTGGATCAGATCAGAAGACGTGCTTTTGAAGGTGATAACTCTATTACGGTCTCCGCAGAGAATATCAAACTGGAACGTCGCCGTGAGTTTGTCAGTGAAGGTATGCGTTTCTGGGACCTGGTACGCTGGGGAGATGCGGAAAGTGTATTGACTGAAAACACACCTCTTTCTCAAAGAACATTCCAGGATTGGATGAAGTATCTTCCTATTCCTCAGTCGGAGATCGAAAAGACCAAAGGCACGGAATATGCTTTGGAACAAAACGGACAATGGAATTAAACATACAATACCCTAAAAAAAGAATATGTATATGAAAAATATATTTCGAACAGGATTAATTTCCCTGATGGCACTGTTTGTCTTCACCGGTTGTGACCCGGAAGAAAGGGATGGCCATTCGTTGGGAAGAGCACCCCAGGAGAGCGATTTGAATTTTACCATCAATTCCACGGATAACGCGAATGTATTTACGTTGGTGGATACATCTACCTATCCGGGTATTGCAGTCTGGGATCTGGGTAATGGAGTAACTACCAAGGGATCTTCCGTAAAAGCGGAATATCCTTTCGCGGGAGAGTACACAATTATGATGACTCTTTATACGGAAGGCGGATCAGTGGCTATTACCAAAGAGATTACTGTCGCACAAGATGATATGTCTTTGCTGGATACTCCGCTGTACAATGCATTGACAGGAGGAGCGGCTAATTTGGAGGGAAAGACCTGGGTATTTGACCAGTATCATGACGGGCATTTTGGTGTTGGACCTGAATTGGATGATGAGGGAAATCCTGCTACCTCTCCCGGATGGTGGCCTTGCCCGGCAAATGGTAAAGATCTGACGAGTCTGTATAAACAGGAATTCACTTTTATTCAGGTGGGAGTAGAATTTATCTGGACCAACAATGACTCTATATATACCAATGAACCTGGATGGAATGCATTGGGAAATCCGCCGGCTTTGGAAAATCCGGGTGGCCAGGATGATTATGACGTATATTATGTACCGAAAGATAGATATACTTTTATTCTGAATGAAAATGACAAAACCCTGACATTGAGTGATGGAGCTTTCTTTGGACATTATGCAGGTACTTCCCGGTATGAGATTATTACTCTTACAGAAAATGAATTGTACGTAAGATGTGCGAGTACAGTGGAAAATGAAAATTATTGGTACTATCGCTTTATTCCAAAAGAATTGAATGTGAAACCTGAAGTTCCTCTGAGAGGGGTAGCGTTGGCTGAAAACTTTGAAAATGAAACGCCAAACATTAATTTTGAAGGCGAAGATATGGGTGATCATTTCTCTTTGTATTATCAGAATCCGCTTCCGTTACCTATTAATACTTCATCAAGAGTTTGCTTGTATGATAAGTCAGAAGCTTTATATATGAACCTTTCTTACACAGCCAGCAACTACAAGTTTGATCTTACGGAAATTAATAAAGTACGGATGTTAGTATATCTGCCTGGTGGTAATACCTATACTACCGGAAAGTTACAACCTCAGGTAGCTGTGAAATTACAAAACAGTGACCAGGGAGACAATGCCTGGGAAACTCAGACTGAGATTGTAAAAACAGATCTGGATACTGATAAATGGGTCGAATTGGAGTTTGATTTCAGCAGTGTCAGTGACCGTGAAGATTATGATAAGATCGTAATCCAATTCGGTGGAGAAGGGCATGACGGTACAGGTATCTTCTACCTGGATGACTTCTCGTTTGATAAATAAGACCGTTTACTAACAGATAACGGGTAATCTTTTCATTACCCGTTATCTTCCTCTCTGTAATATGAAAATAAAACCTTTCTGTCTGTTGTTTCCCATGCTGGTGGTATGTCTGTCTTTCTCTGCCTGTAAAGAGAAAGTGCGTACTGCGGAAGAATTTCCTGAAAAGGATAATTCCACAGAGAACATAACCGTTCCTCCGGGGTATATAATGGTGTGGCACGAAGAATTTGCTTCTTCCCGTTTACCCGGTGGTAAACCTGCTCTTCCGGATACGGACCGTTGGTGGTATGAGACGGGAGATCATGGTTGGGGAAATAACGAGTTACAGAAGTATATACCTGCTGTACAGGGAGCAGATACTTGTGCTGTGGTCTCAGACGGTACATTAAAGATCATTCTCAGGAAAACGCAAGATCAGATCCTATCTGTTCGTATGAATAGCCGGCAAAGCTGGACCTATGGGTATTTTGAAGCTCGTATGAAGCTGCCTCGTGGAAAAGGCACCTGGCCGGCATTCTGGCTGATGCCGGAAAAAGGGGATATATGGCCTGATGACGGAGAAATAGATATTATGGAAGAGGTAGGGTATCGGCCCAATTGGGTAGTATCTACCATACATTGTAAGGCTTACTATCATTCTATTGGTACACAAAAAAACAGGAGAGAAGTATATTCCTACCGCACAGGATGATTTTCATGTCTATTCTGTAGAGTGGACAGAAGATTATATCTATGGGTATGTAGACGGGGAACGATACTTCACTTTTGAAAATGATAAACAGGGAAATAAAGAAACATGGCCGTTCGACGCTCCGTTTTACCTGAAACTCAACCTCGCCTGGGGTGGTGACTGGGGTGGAGCGGAAGGAATCGATGAAAGTTCGTTACCGGCAATTTTCGAAATCGATTATATACGTGTATTTCAAAAAAGTAAATAACACATGAAAGTATTATACACAGCTCTTACTCTGCTGTTGCTCACTTCTACAGCTTGTTCATCCGCGAAGAAAGGAGGGGACAAAGCGTTAGAAAGCAAAGTAGAAAGCCTGCTGTCTAAAATGACGCTGGAAGAGAAGATCGGTCAGATGAATCAGATCAGTTCTTACGGCAACATCGAAGACATGGGAGTATTGATCAAGCGAGGAGAAGTCGGCTCGATCCTCAACGAAGTAGATCCCGTACGGGTGAATGCGTTGCAGCGGGTAGCTGTCGAAGAGTCCCGTCTGGGCATTCCTTTGTTGATTGCCCGGGATGTGATCCACGGTTTCAAGACCATCTTTCCCATTCCTCTGGGACAGGCCGCCTCTTTCAATCCCGGTGTTGCCCAAGAGGGAGCCCGTATCTCGGCCATAGAAGCCTCTGCCGCAGGTATCCGCTGGACATTCGCTCCGATGATCGATATCGCGCGTGATCCCCGTTGGGGACGTATTGCCGAAGGTTGTGGCGAAGATCCGTATCTGACTTCCGTCATGGGAGTGGCCATGGTCAGAGGGTATCAGGGAGAGTCGCTGAGCGATCCGACTTCCATTGCCGCCTGTCCGAAACATTTTGTGGGCTACGGTGCCGCGGAAGGTGGTCGTGATTACAATTCGACTTTTATTCCCGAGCGTCAGCTCCGGAATGTGTATCTGCCTCCTTTCGAAGCTGCTGCCAAAGCAGGCGCTGCTACCTATATGACGTCGTTCAACGACAACGACGGAGTACCTTCTACCGGCAATAAGTTTATTTTGCAGGACGTGTTGCGCGGTGAGTGGGGATTCGATGGGTTTGTGGTGACCGACTGGGCCTCCGCTACCGAAATGATCGCTCACGGATTTGCATCCGATGCCAAAGAGGCTGCTCTGAGATCTGTAAATGCCGGCGTTGATATGGAGATGGTGAGTTATTCGTTTGTAAATTACCTTCCTGAACTGATCAAGG
>JAJBTC010000063.1 GCA_020861095.1 Bacteroides sp. | reverse complement strand
ATTTGTACGACTACTCGGCACGGTTTATGGATGCGGCACTGGGGCAGTTTACTACAGTAGACCCCATGGCGGAAAAGTATTACTCCATCAGTCCATATGCATACGTGGGGAACAATCCGGTCAGAAGAACCGACCCGACAGGGATGGACTGGTACGAAGACAAGGAAGGCAATTTAAAATGGCAGGAAGGAAGTGAAAAGTTAAAAGGATATACGAATATTGGCAGTTCAGTGTCAATTCAAACTGGTGAGAATTCGTATCTGAACTTCTATCAGAATGCCGGAATTCCAGCCAATCAGGCTGTAAATGCGTTTGATCTGATAGCAGCAAGTCCTAAACTTCAAAATCAATTACTGGGAAAGAATAGTGTACTCTCTGAAGATTCGCAGTCTCAGTTATTCAATAGATTAAATAGTAAAGGAGTTGATGCTTTTGCAAGACCTATTGGAGAGGCTATTACAATCCAAGGATTCGGAGTTATGAGTGGAGCTATTGTCGGAAAAGGTTTAGCATGGACCGCAGGAAAGATTGGTGGAATAACAGGAAATATTGCCGCTAAAGGTGGAATAAAGATAGGACAAAGTTTCGATAAGTTGGGCACTATTATTGAAAATCCAGGATTAAGTATCACAAGTTTCTCAAAACATGGAGTGAATCAAGCAATAACCAGAGGAGTACAGCCAGCAACGATTTTAAATACCATTAAAAATCCAGTTGTTGTTTTACAACAAAATAGAGGAAATTTGTTATATTTATCCCGAGAGGCAGCTGTGGTGATCAATCCATCCGGCAGAGTAGTTTCAACATATCCTGCATCGATGTTTGACAGTAGCATTTTAAACGTTTAAAATGATTAGATAATGGAAAATAGTATCATTTCAAAAATTCGTTTTGTATTGATAAATGATTGGGACCCTATTTCTATAGGAGATAATTCTAATTTGAGTGACGAATACGATGGTTACATTGGCCCTATCATGGAAATTCTCAGGAAACAAGGTGATGTGGATGAACTCGCTTATCTATTGAAAAAAATTGAAAATTTAGAAATGGGTATTGGTAACACAAATATTAAAAAACTATATAATGTTGCCATTAAATTAAAGAAAATAGGAAATATCTATTACAATTCATCAAATTAGAAAAAAGAAACTTTTTGAATCCTTTCATTTCAATATCAAAAGAGGCTGTCTCAGACAGCCTCTTACTATCACTTCCCAGATATAGTGGAAAAACAGGAAGTTGATACTTCTCCATAAAAAGATTGTAGATCCAATAACAGAGAAATATTATTCTACGAATCCGTATGAGCATTTTGAGAATGACTCATTACACCTACCTATTATTACTACCTCAGAGATCTCTGGGAAACAACCGGATAGTAGTAAATCAGAACGGTACGGTAGAGCAGGTGAATCATCACTATCCGTTTGGTGGAGTCTTTGGAGAAGGAACAGCGACATTAGACCAATCGAATCTAACTTACTATTGTAAAGAACATGACTATCTCAGTCTCTCTTCTATTCTACTTTTGAAGAAGAATTAGAAGGATGTTAAATAACTTTTTGCAAAAAACATGATATAAAGTGTATGATTGTTATGGTACCCGTTTTTACAGAAAAAGAAGAAGTTATGTAATACCTTGTCACATGATCGGATACTGTAAAATAATTCAAGATAAGATCAGTATTAATAAATAAGCAATTCTGTCAGATATACAGGAGTAATGAAATACATCACTACCCTTCCATATTTCTTCAGACTTCAACCAAATACTCATCACCAAAATGCATTATAATTAACCAGATACAGACAAGTAATTTATATACCGGGATACATAAAAATAAAATAAATTCCCATACGTAAATCTCTGGACAATCTTCAAATATCTCTATCTCATCCAGGCAGCCCCGTTATAAACAGACTTCACAAAAGAGATACGATAAAGAACATTTCCACGTATCTACCACAGAGTCAAGCCCGTAAACAGCATCTTCCTGATTACCTGCCCAAAAGCGCACCCCTATTTTACACTATACTTTTGCTGTTCAAACAGTTTTTCCACATTTTACACCAAAAATTATGTCCTTATTTATCTGTAAACCCCTACTTTTATACCAACCGCCAGTAAGTTATTTTTTTAATATAATTTGTTAATCAACATTTGAATTACTATGAGACATTGGAATCAATTTCTTGGTGTTTGTCTTTTGTCCGCTTGCATAGCAGGCTGTACAAATGAAGAGTTCGTAAACCCGGCGGAACGTGCGGAACCCACCACCCGTGCCGCGGCCGAAGACTATCCGACTTCGGGGCTCAACGGAATGTTCGGCTTTGCGGCAGTATCCAACGTAACTACCGGAGGGACAGGAGGTGAAATCGTGTATGTATACAATGAAACCCAGCTGAGCACGCAACTTTCGGGAAGCGACAAGCGCATCGTGGTGATAGCTGCTAATATCTCCTCTTCGGGAAAGACACAGATCAACCTCGGGTCCAACAAGAGCATCATCGGATCGTATGCCGCACACACGCTGCACAATATCTATCTGCGGGCCACCAGTTCTACCGAAAACATGATCTTCCAGAACCTTACCTTCTCCCACGATGCCAGTATCAACGACAACGACGATATCCAACTTTACCTGCACTACGGCCGGGGATACTGGATAGACCATTGCACCTTCAGCGGACATAGCTATGACACCAACGGAAGCGATCTGGACAAATTGCTGTATATCGGCGGTGAAAAGGCAGATTATATTACAATCAGTCAGTGCAAATTTATGAATCACCGCTACGGACTGATACTGGGCTATCCCGACGATGGCTATCAGGAAACGCACGACGCCTATCCCAGACTGTCTATGTTCAACAACTATTTCGACAATGTATATACCCGCGCACCCGGGTTGATGCGTTACGGACATTTCCACATCAAAAACAACTACGTATACCACTTCCATCTCGGGTTCACCATCGCGCAGAACGCGCGCATCTATTCGGAAGGAAACTATTTCGAAGCAGGCAACTACAGCGGAAATATCTTGGATGACAAAGCCAACGGTTCGTTTACCGATGTAGGTAGTTATCCTACAGTCAATGGTCAGAACTCCCCTAAAACCAGTTTCAATCCGGCAGACAGCTACTCCGGATACCGGGTGGAAACTCCAGAATATGCCAGAAGTTTCGCCAAAAGCTGGGCAGGCTCGCAAAGCAGCAGTAGTGCGTGGGTATTCGGATACTAAGACACGGAGTGATGTACGCTTTACTCATGAACGAACCAACGGTCGACGCAGTCCATCGAAGATCGGCGTAGCCAACCAGGCGGTCAGCAAAGGGATGTACGATGGAAAACACAATTTTTTTGATGCGGGCAGCGTATAGGGTCTGACAAGATTTGTACCCTAAATAAAACGTTACTGTAAACAAAAAAGGAGATGTCTGAAAAGTCCTGAATGTATGAAAAGACCCTCGTTACATCCTATGGTAGCGAGGGTCTTTTATTATTTTAGAGACTTTCCCGGACAGCCCCTTTATATACCGGATACTTCCCGGATCATTCCCAATCAGAACATATAAGCTACTCCTACCTGCCAGGTCCTGGTCTTGTAGGAATTGGTATGAGTTCCTTCAAATTTGCCCGTATCGCTCAGCGGAATGTTGTAGTTGAATCCCAATTGGAAGTGATTGAGCAACTTCAGACCGGCTCCCACATTGATCCCTACCTGAGCACCTTTCTTATCTATTTTCTCTCCATCGATTTTTTTATTACCCGAAAAGTCGAAATAGAAATCCGGACCAGCCGCCAGATAGATACCCGCCAGACTTCCCAGACCGAAAGTATATTTCAGATTCACCGGAATATCCACACCATTCTGCTTCACGGTCTCCGTAACACCGTTTTCATCGATCTTGATACCCCGTTGAGAGAACAACAGAGCTCCGTCTACCCCCAGCCCAATGATAGGAATAGTGGTTTCGACCATCGGACCGATATAAAAACCAGTGAAATTCTCCGATTTATATTCGTTCTTGCTGAAGCTGGGCTTAGACATATTCACCCCACCTTTTACGCCCCACTTGAGCAATTGTGCCTGAGCAGGCATAGCCATACCAACGGCCAATAATAAAACACCGATAAGTTTTTTCATTTTGGTTTTGTTTTAAAATTCGGGACAAATATATCCTTTTTTCCGGGAAGTACATACATATGGAGACATTTGTCGCACTCTTTCTGCTCTCAGAGGTCACCGGAGGTGTTTACAGGATCGGATCACCGAAGCAACTCTTCCATGGAGATCTGCTTCCCGATAAACTGCTCAAACCGATCCGGCAAAAAAGGATCCCGTACATCCACTACCCGCAAAAGCGTTTCGCAGACCGTTGCCCGGCCTGCTCCCCTGAAGAAATTGATACATGCTTTAACATCATCACTGCTATGTATATTTTCTTCATCGGTTTATTTTTGGGTCTTTACCTATACAAATATAAAGGAAATACCCGACCCATCACAGGGCATCATCACGGTTTCTCCCGGTCATATAAGATACGTGTAACCAGACACAAACGACCCAACATTTTTTATATACATGCACAGGAGTCTCTTCCATCCCGACCTTATTTTATTTACTTAGAGTTTTTTGTATTTTTGCCTTCACGCCTTCACCGACAGCAATAAACAATTATCTATCAGCTTTTTATATGTGAAGGCTGACTATTTTCTCGTACTTTCACCTGCTTTCACGCCTTCACAAAAAATAGTTTGCCAAAACACAATATTCACCTAATTATCAAGATGTTAATTCAAACAGATAGCTAAACTTATATACAACTTTCTTTCCCGGAAGATATTTCACTTCCGTGCTATAGCCCATGAGTTATGAGCCATAGCTCGGAAGAGCGTAAGCCTAAGGAAAACACCCGTTGAACCTATGGAAGAGCGTCCGGATTGCATAAGCAAACCAACCAAAGACCATAAGCAGACAGGATGTCTTCCATAAACAAATGACTTCCATAACAGTTCAGCCTTTTCGGAATAGTTCATCAAAAAGATATACCCGATCTTTTTCAGGTAAAGTAAACAAAAACACCGTTGAATGAGTGTCAATACACAGGAAACCATCTGCACATATACGGATACGTGCATGGTCCCACGCCGTGAAACCTATTGTTTCACGGCGTGGAACGTATCGTTTTACGTCGTGGGACGAGCCGTCCCACGCCATGGGATTATCAGCCTACCATGGATCAGACAACACCCTACCCTGCAAAGAACATCCGCATATAGTAAAGCGCTGACGCGTACAGCATAGTCTGCCAGAATCTGACAGAGTCTGAAACACTCTGTTGGTTGGTTATCCTATTCAGAGCACAGAGCGTACGCCATACACATTTCTATAGCGTATATAGCTTCGTGTGTTACTGCTCACTTACTATATCGATCCCTGGTTCGGGGATCAGGAAAGATAGGCTTACTACTAAACTCATTTTCAACAAAAGGGAAGAAGAACCCTCTATAGCAGGATGAATCCATTGAACCAGACAACCCAAACCAGGACGAGACAGGGTGAAGGCGTGAAAGCAAGTGAAAGCACGAAAAAGCAGCCTGCCTTCACACCTAACAGATTCATGCAAAACAACTTACATACACCCGTGAAGGTGTGAAGGCAAAAATCCAAAAAACTTTAAGTAAGAAAATGAAATCCATCCCCCTTTTTCACTTGACAACGCCTCTGAAATAATGTATATTTGTAACAACATAAACCTTTTAAATTATGAAAATCACCTTAGTAAAACACACGGATCAGACCCGTACCCGGCGGGTATTGGAACTTTCCCTCCTGATGGACTCCATGAAAACCGAAAACCAACAAAAACCAGTGACCCGCCTGCGCCAATGCCTCCCCTATTACCGACCGGGAGAACGCTGCGAACCCGCCCGGCAACTACCGCGGATCCTGTTTGCCATCGCTATGCGCAAAAAATCCCGGGAACCACTTACCGTCTACAACGGATTGGTGTTGCTGTCCGTTGCCCACCTGGCCGATCTGCGGGAGGCGGAAGCGCTACGCAATCAGGCTGCCGAACTCCCCTCTACCCTGGCAGCATTTATCGGGTCGAGCGGACGCACGGTCAAGATATTAGTTTCCTACTGCCGCCCCGACGGCTCCCTGCCTGAGGAACGGCAGCAGATGGAGTGGTTTCACGCGCATGCCTACCGGCACGCTGCCCGTTACTACCAGTTTCACCTGCAGCACGATATCTCTCTGCGCCTGCCGGGACTGGAAGAGGGATGCCGCCTCTCGTGCGATCCGGATCTTTACTACAATCCGCAGGTGAAACCCACCCCGTTGCCCCAACCGTTGGGAATGCCCGCGGAGCCCACCTATACGGAACTGAAAAAAGAGGAGAAAGACCCGATCGCCCGGTTGATGCCGGGATACGAACGGTATAAGATCCTGTCCGTCTTGTTCCACACCTCGCTGCAAGAGGCATGGAAACACGTCGGAGAGGAAGAAGGGATGCAGCCGTTCCTGTTCCGGCTGGCCCGTAACTGCTACCACTCCGGCATTCCGGAAGCAGACGCGGTGAAATGGACACTGAACCAGGGCAGCCTGCCTGTGAAGGAGCCGGAGGTACGACTTACCTTCCGCACAGCTTATACCCTTTCTTCACACTTCGGCAAAAAACCCTGTATGCCTCCGGAGATGAGCCTGCAACATCAGTTGGAAGATTTTATGAAACGACACTACGACCTGCGCTTCAACTCCATGCTGGAGACGGTGGAATACCGGGATCGTTCGTCGTTCTACCGGAATTTCAAACCCGTGGATGAGCGGGCATTGAACAGCATGGTGATCCGGGCACAAAAAGAAGGCGTTACGGTATGGGACCGGGATGTGAAACGCTACCTGCGCTCCGAACAGGTACCGCTGCACCATCCGATCGAGGAGTATCTGGATCAGTTGCCTGTGTGGGACGGCAAGGATCACATCCGGGAGATGGCCCAACGGGTACCCTGCGGCAATCCGCACTGGCCTGATTTCTTCCATACGTGGTTCCTGAGCATGGTGGCTCACTGGAAACAGATGGACCCTAAACACGGCAACAGTACTTCACCGGTGCTGACCGGTCCGCAAGGCTGTGGCAAGTCTTCGTTCTGCATCGGTCTATTGCCTCCGCAGCTCCATCTGTTCTATACAGACAGCATAGATTTTGCCCGCAAGCGGGATGTGGAACTTGCTCTGCATCGGTTTGCCCTGATCAACCTGGATGAGTTCGACCAGATAGATAACAAACACCAGTCGTATTTTAAAAATGTGATCCAAAAGTCCGCGGTGAATACCCGCAAAGCCTATCAGACCTGTATCGAACGGCTGCAACGCTATGCCTCTTTCATCGCTACCAGCAACCATACCGATCTGCTCAGCGACTTGTCGGGCAGTCGCCGCTTCATCGTGGTGAAGATCACCGGCCCCATCGATCACCAACGGCCGGTAGACCACGCGCAACTCTACGCGCAGGCCGTAACGGAACTGCGTGGAAAAGCGCGCTACTGGTTCACCGCACGCGACGAGAAGGTATTGGTAGAGAGCAACCGGGAGTTTGAGAAGCAGACGGTAGATGAACAACTCTTCCTGCACTACTTCCGCGCGGCGGAGAAAGACGAATCCGATGCGAGATCCATGCGGGCAGTGGAGATCATGGAATATATCCAACGCCGCAGCCGCATGAAACTGAGCCATACGCATCTCAACTACTTTGGTCGGGTGATGAAGAAATTAGAAATACCCTGTCGCCACACACGGGAAGGCAATTTCTACGATGTAGTGGAATTGAATCCATAGAATGATTCTATTCACTTCCACATACGATTATGTAAAACCCATATTCAGGAAATTCTTCTAAAACCCATAGAAAAAGCGATCCTTTTCCTATGGGTTTGATGTAGTTTCGTCCCACTCTGTCTGATGGTCTGAAGGATGGTATAAACCAATCCGGGTACTCTTCGGGTAAAAAAGAAACGGATCTCTGTTCTTACATACCAGGAGCTTGTTTAAATTTTCCACAAAGGATCTATTATAAGCATTTTTGACTACGTCGACAGTTGGTTTATTCTGTCTTCTGTCTACTTTTTTTCTGTTTTCAGACGTAACTATGGAGATGCACATAAGGAGATGCAAATATGGAGATGCAAATATGGAGACGCAAATACGGAGACGCAAATACGGAGACGCAAATATGCGTCTCTACAGGGGGAGAATGAAGCAGATGGAACGAAACGACGTTGGATCATTTGTCTTTCCAACGTTTCCCGGTGTGGCTTAGCAGATAACGATCGTGACCGAAGGGAGTAAACCTGAATCTCTTTACTATTCAGGTACAAATGTCCAATTTACCTGTAAATGTCCAATCTACTTGTAGAGGCAAACGGCAGGCAGTAGTGTCCGGAAAAATAATGTAAGATTTACGGAACTATCCAGATGACACTCATCCACTCTGAAAACCCGGAGGGCTTTACTGTGCATAACTCTCTGAAAACCCGGAGGGTTTACTGTGCATAACCCCCCAGTGAAGCGCAGTAAGGGCCATAGCCCGTAACGGAGCGACTGGGGGTACATCTGAGGTATCTACAGTCAACCCCAAAGTGGGTTGAATATGGAACTACACCTTTCCGCACAGTATGAATGGGATTTTACATCGTTATATACCTTAGAAAATCATTCAACCCACTTCGGGGTTGAAGATACAGGACGGATCCATACCCCCAGTCGTTACGCTATGCTACGCTTCACTGGGAGTTATGCACAGTAAAGCTCTTTGGGCTTTCAGAGAAAGTTATGCAAATTAAAGCCCTTCGGGCCTTCAGAAAGGATTATGCACAGTAAAGCCCTCCGGACTTTCAGAGAAAATCGCAGTAAATGAATGTCATTTAGATAGTATAGGGGAAATGCAACCGTTTGAAATCCTTCGGGTAAAAAACCGGATATAAATAAGTGAAATAAACCATGTGATCTCAAATACTAACGATTTATTCTGGACACCAACCAGTGCACGGTGTATGTCTCCGCGATGTACGCCCAACACAGGATCTGTGCTTTGTTTTCTGTATATGTAGCCCATAAATCTACATACGACTTAATTACGGACCAGATCCGGGACCTGCTCCGCCGATCCTGCCTCAACGTCTCATTCCGGGACAACCTTATTCCGGGACAACCTTATTGCGTATCAGCCACGCGGCAATCTGCTCACCTAACGTGTCGGCCATCTCTTCCGCGGCATGGATCTGTTGCTTCGTAATATCGTCTATGTGCACCCCTGCCACGATCACACAATTGCCGGGCAAATGCGGACGAATGATCGTTGCTATCTTTTCCGCCAAAACATGATCTTTATGATACCGGCCCTCCTGACTCGGGAACCGGATGGTTTGCAGGGGAAATTCTCCGGACAAAGTGGTCACAGTGCCCAGATGAGGTACCTCTCCTCCGGTCACAGTGATCCGCAGATCCGAACAGATCCGTGTCACTTCCGCCTGTATAGAAAATCCGGCGGCCGATGCGGTAAATACACGGGATTCCATTTATAAGTCTCCCCACCGGGGCATTTGAGCCTCCAGACCAAACAGATCCAGTGCCCGCACCACCGAATGGGTCACCATTTCATCTATCGTTGCCGGATGCGTATAAAAAGAAGGTACAGGAGGCATAATGATCCCTCCCATTTCGGTCACTGCCAGCATACTTCGCAAATGCCCCGCGTGCAAGGGAGTTTCTCGCACCATCAACACCAACCGCCGCCGCTCTTTGAGTACCACATCTGCTGCCCGGGTCAGCAAAGTAGAAGTTACCCCTGTCGCGATCTCCGACAAGGTCTTTACAGAACAGGGAGCCACCAACATGCCGAGGGTTTTAAAAGACCCACTGGCAATGGATGCACCGATGTCTTCGGCCGGATGCACCCGGTCTGCCAGAAGGTCCAACGTTTTTATAGGGAAATCCGTTTCGTAGGCAATCACCTTTTCAGCAGACCGGCTCACGACCAGATGAGTCTCCACCTCACACCCTTTCAGCAGCTCAAGTGCCTTTATTCCATAGGGAATCCCGGTGGCTCCGGTAATGCCTACGATGATCCGGTCCACAAGGGGCACTTGCTCACTTTTCATGGTCCACTGTCTTCATCCAGTCGGGCATATACGGAGCAGGATCTACCTCTTTGAACTGCGCCCGTTCAAACGATTTCTTCAATTTCCAGGGAACCGTACAGTCAAAAATGGTTTTCGTGGTGATCCCGTGCGCCAGGATCTTCGGATCGTAGGCGGGGTCTTGCGACGGATCCAGCTGGTGACACCTGACCCCGGGGATAAAGACGGTACTTACTTCACCCTGATAGCGGGTGGTCAGGGCCCATAACACATCGTTGGTATCAAAAATATCTACATCCTCATCCACCAGGATCACCTGTTTCAGTTCCGAATAGATACCGAATGCCATCAGCGCCGCCTGTCGTTCGCGTCCCTGGTCGGCTTCCGATCTTTTCTTTACCTGCAGGACCGAAAGGAATTTCCCTCCCCCTGAAGGATGGGCGTATACGTTTTGCAGAAAGCCGGGCATAGCGGCTTCTACCGTCCGGAAGATACTGGCTTCCGTGGGAATCCCTGCCAGATTTACATGTTCTTCACCCGGCCCTACCAGCGTTTGCATGATCGCGTTCTTACGCATGGTGATGGCCTTGACCTTGATCAGAGGCAAAGAAGGATTGGCTGTCCCTTCATAGCCCGGGAATTCCGGCATGGCGTAACCGGATTTTGTGTGCTGGTCTTCCGCCACCCGCACGTTGGGAAGGATCTCCCCTTCGATCACGATTTCTGCCCGGGCAATGGATTTCTGTTTCACGGTAACGGCATCTACCAGTTCGACACCTTCTCCACGCAGACCACCGGCAATCTTAAGTTCGTCAAAACCCAGCGGCGTGGTGGGTGCTTCGAAACAGGCACTGATATGGATGGCAGGATCAAGCCCCATATTGATGGTGACCGGAAAGGGCTTACCGGCTTTTTCGGCTTTCTGCCGGAACATATCGATGTGACGACCCAGTGCGAAGAAGATAGAGATCTCGTCTTTGCCTTGTACACACAAACGATGGATCGTAACATCTGTATGTCCATTCTCCGGATCGGAACCTAACACCAATCCTTCACAGAAATAGGGTCCGGCATCCTGAGGGGTATTGGTGGGAGCGGGTAATATCTTCCGCAAATCAAACCCTTCATCGGTGGCTTTGTAAACGACTTCCTGGCACAGTGCCTTAGACTGATCCGCGAAAACCGGATTGACTGTGTTTTTTACAGCCTGTGCCATGTGTTTTCCCAGCTCCCGTACAGGAGCCCCTAACATGGCAGCCACACGTTCCCGGCTGGCTATAAGCCCCACCAGCACACGGGTACCGGGATATCCCTTGATATTTGTAAACATCACTGCCGGTCCTATCCGGGTGGGTCTGACCACGGTACCACCCGCACCGATATACCGATACACACCCGCCAGATCATCTTTGGGGTCTATCTCCACCTCTGTCTCATGATACTGCCGGGGCATAGCTTTGACAACCTCCAGCGCACTCCGCAGATCATTGATTTTTTTGCTTTCTGTCTGATTCTTCATCTCTTTCTTTTTAATCTCATTCTTCCTTTCCGCAGACACTTCTTGTCTGCCGGATCTATGTAATAAAACAATGCTGTTTTAGAAATGTTCGGAAGACTATTTTCATAGAACCAATTGCTATACAGATTTTTAAATGAGTAAAAATACACCTGTGCACCTTCCTGTTACCTCCAGAAAATCAATAAAAAACGCCGGACAATGCAAACTCATTATCCGGCGTATATGCTACGTAGATCGTATATTTATCTTTCCGACTCAGTACTCTTCTTCATTAAAGAAAAAGTCTTCTTTACTGGGATAATCGGGCCAGATATCTTCTATACTCTCATAAATCTCCCCTTCGTCTTCCATCTCCTGAAGATTTTCAATGACCTCCAGAGGGGCTCCCGAACGCATGGCATAATCAATAAGCTCGTCCTTGGTCGCTGGCCAGGGAGCATCTTCCAGTTTAGAGGCTAATTCCAATGTCCAATACATAACTTCAAGTATTTAATTGTGAATGTTCATATCTACGTTTCTTATTTTCCGGCAAAAGTATAATAAAATATTTCACTTGCAACCATTCTCCCAGAATATTTCATCGGTTGCGTTGTCAAAATTGATCTTTCTTGCCAGGACAAACAAATAATCGGATAACCGGTTGACATACGCCAACAACACCGGGGGGATGATCATCTCCTCTGAAAGAGTGAGAATACGGCGTTCGGCCCGGCGACAGACCGTGCGGCATACCTGACATTCAGCCGATCCGATGTATCCACCCGGCAATACAAACGCGTGCAAAGGAGGCAGGATCTCATCTACACGGTCGATCTCCTCTTCCAGTTGCCGGATATCCTCTTCAGAAACGTCACAGGCCTGCTCCGGATCTGTCTTTTCCTGATCGGTAGCCAGAAAACCTCCTACTTTGAACAGCTTCCCCTGTACCTCCTGCACAAAGGTGCTGTCCGGTTCCTCGTTGAGGTAATTGACCAGCAGGCCCAGATGCGAATTGAGCTCGTCAATAGTGCCATAGGCTTCGAGACGCGGATCGGTTTTCGGTACCCGCGTACCTCCGATCAGGGCAGTGGTGCCGGCATCTCCGGTACGGGTGTATACACGACTTTTTTTCATGGTTTTATGCGATTAGAATAAATATGTTGGATGGTTAACACCAAAATCCCCTCAGAAGTTGACTATATAATGTTGTTTTATACGCGAACGATCGAAAAAGAGAATACCCACATCGTAGAGATCAAAGGTGACTCCTACCCGGTCTTCCTCTTTCATCTGTTTCCAGAGACACCTCATGGCACGATCCCGGTGAATGTCCCGCACCACCATCAGGGTACGCGAAGTGGTCAGCGGCAGGCAATGACGAAAAGCGGCCTCTGTATCGGAAGCATCTGCTGTATGCAGATAGATCAGACCTGCCTCTTCCGCAGATAAAGAGAAGTCACAGGCATCCGTTCCTGCCACGTAGCGGGCCTGCCGCCGTGCCGCCTGCATATAGTATGCGGCCGAAGTGGATGGACCTATATCCGCGATCACATCCGGACAGGCGTAATTGGCTATCCGGAAAAGCAACCGGTTGATCCGTTCCGGCTCCTGTTGCCAGGTTATCTCCGTGTCCTGTAGCTGCTTTTTCAACCACACGGGGATCTCCCGATAGGCATAATACGCATCCTTTTCATAGATCACCCGGGTAATGAAATGGAAGGCGAAAGGAGAATGTACCCCGTAGCCGCAACGGTGGCGAATACGGGACAACCAGATCCAGGAACGTTTACAGAGATATAACAAGGTTCGTATTTTTTTGAGTTGTGTGTGCAAAGATAAAAATTTCCGTATACCAAAGAAATTTACGATCCGATGATTTACCAGGTACGGAGGAAAAAACATCAGATACGATGTGAAGGATAAGTAACGGTTCACTATTCATTGTATCTATCTACTCCGATAACCTGTAGAGACGCAAAGAGATTTACAATTGGACAATTTACGATGTACGATTGAAATTACATTTTGTAAATCCCCATACATTACATGTTAGATGCAAACATACGAGACGCACGGCGTGCGTCTCAGCACACCGGATGGAAATACACAAACCAGGCGGGATGCATTTTTTGTCGGACCTGCACCGCGGAGATATGCACTCGCGGACCTGCACCGCGGAAACACACTCTCCTGGGTTGGACCTGTACCGCGGAGACGCACGCCGTGCGTCTCTACAAGTTCATACCACACTATATATACCATAAATGATGGATACTTACTTCCTATACCGCAGGTCCTTCGTCTGGTGTAAAATCATACCAAACTTTCGTATTATATCATCAGAATACGGTACCATTCATACCATACATACTATTTTTCGTATATTTGCTTGTACAACCGAAATACTACTACCCTACTATGAGACAGACTACACTCTTTTTTTCATACATCTCTGGCTATGCGCGTCTCTTTCTTCCCAACCGATATGTCGTTTGCAACACTATTCGGTACAGGACGGACTGGCACAGCGTACCGTCACCGGCATCCTTCAGGACCGCCACGGCATCATGTGGTTCAGCAGCTGGAACGGATTAGACAAATTTGACGGATATACTTTCCGCAACTACAAAGGACATCCGGGCGACGGCTCCACATTGAACAACAACCGCATTATCTCCATCCGCGAAAGTGCTTCGGGCGATATCTGGTGCATTTCTCACGACGACCGTCTCTATCTCTTCGATACTTCACGGGAACAATTTCTGGATGTGCTCGCTCCCCACGAGCAACAATCCAGGCAGAGCAACCGCATCAACCGCATCTATCCCCTTCCGAAAGGGGTCACCTGGGCGGTGTGTGAGGGAGGCCATTGTTTCCGGATAGACGAGCAACGATACAAGGCCAATGAACACGAAGGAGTTACTTTCTACGGCGTATTTGACCAGAGTCTCAAAGGGAACAGCGTGATGGATATTGTAGAAGATGCCGACGGAGACGAATGGGTGTTCACCAACAAAGGGGTTACCCTGATCGGGAATAAACAAATAGAAAGTGACTTTCCTTTCAAATACTACCTGTCGCACACAGGCCGCGTCTGGCTGGCCTCTCCCTTCAACAAGCTGGCAAGCTACGATCCGCAAAGCGGACAGGTTACCTTCCGGGATATCCCTTATCCACTGAAGAACATCAGCTTCCTGCAACACTGGAGTGAAGAAGAGATCGTACTGGGTACCAACGACGGGATCGTCTTCTACCACCCCGGCCGCGAAGAATTCCGGAAGATAGATGTAAACAGTTCTTCGCACCCGTCTAACTTCATCGGGAAGATCTACCGCGACCGGGTAGGGGATATATGGATCTGTACCAAGTCGCCGGGTGTGGTCCGGTACGAAGAAAAGACAGGAACGTGTCATTACTTCCCTACGCTCACCAGAGAAGACGAATATCCGGACCATATTTTTCAGACCTTCCTTCACGAAGACCCACAGGGCCAGTTGTGGATCGCTCCCCAGGGCGGCAACCTGACCTACTACGACCGCCAGGCCCAACAGCTGAAACATTACTATACTCATCCGGACGATCCTTCGACCCGTTTCGCTCCCTTCGTCCGCGAGCATTGCATAGACAACCAGAACAACCTGTGGTTCAAAATGCCGCAAGGCATCAGCAAGTTCTCCTCCTTCCCGCAACAGTATACCTTCTCCCCCTCGGACGAGGAGAGTGAAGTGCGCTCTCTGATGTACGACAGCCAGGGCTATATGTGGGTAGCTACGAAAAACGAACGGATACAGATCTACGACGCAGACTACAACCTCCGGGGCTACCTGGCGCATGACGGCAGTCTCAGCCGCGCGCCGGTCGATTTCCAGGCGAATGCCTATTGCATGAAGGAAGATAGTCAGGGAACTATCTGGATAGGGACCCGGCACCACGGCGTGTTCCGGCTCACCCGTGAACCTTCCGGTCAGAGATACCGCATCCGCTCTTTCCGGTACAACGAAGAGGATGTGTATAGCCTGAGCAACGATGCGGTCTATTCCATATTCGAAGACAGTAAACAGCGGATCTGGCTGGGTACCCACGGCGGAGGGGTGAACCTGATGGAAACGGATGAAACAGAAACGATCCGCTTCATCAACCACCGCAACCGCTTCCAGAATTATCCCATTGTACAGGGCAACCGGGTGCGTTATGTGACGGAAGTACGTGCAGGGGTGATGATGGTGGGAACCACAGACGGTCTGCTGACCTTTTCCGGAGAGTTTGACCAGCCGGAAGAGATCCGGTTCTACCGCAACAGCCGCCGTCCCGACCGTACCAGCAGCCTCTCGAACAGCGACGTGATGCAGATCTTCACAGACAGCCGGGAAGACATCTACTTAGTTACCTTCTCCGGAGGGATCAACCGGGTATTGTCGGAAGAGCTGCTAAGCGATACCATCCGCTTCCAGTCTTATACGGTGAACGAAGGTCTGGCATCGGACCTGACCCTCTCCATGCTGGAAAGCCGCGGGGGAGATCTGTGGATCGTCTCGGAAAACGCGCTCACCCGCATCGATCCGGAGACAGGAGAGGTGGATAATTACAATACCTACTTTCTGAGAAAGGAGATCCAATTCAGCGAATGTATCGCTGTACGGGACTCTAAAGGAATATGTACGGCGGGCGGCCTCAGCGGACTGATCCAATTTGACCCGGACCGTATCTCCAAAAGCGATTACGTTCCTCCGATCCTTTTCACAGAACTGCGTATCCAGGGAGAAGAGAACAGTGTGCACCTCCACTCTCCGCACAAACTCACCTTCTCTCCGTCGCAACGTTCGCTGATCTTCCGGTTTGCCGCCTTAGACTATGTGAATCCCGAAGAGATACGGTATGCCTATCGGCTGAAAGGGCTGGAAGAGAACTGGAACTGTTCGGAAAAGAGCCGTTCGGCTACTTATATCAATCTGCCCAAAGGGAAGTATACCTTCCAGGTCCGATCTACCAACAGCGACGGCGTATGGACAGACAACATACAGGAGATGGAGATAGAGATGCAACCCCTGTTCCGCGAAACCATCTGGGCCCTGGTGCTCTACGCAGGGCTGTTTATCCTCTTTACCCTGGCCACGGGGTATGTGCTCACCTATATCTACCGGCTCAGGCATGAGATCAACTTAGAGCAGGAGCTCTCCCACATCAAGCTGCGCTTCTTCACCGACATCTCGCACGAATTGCGCACACCGCTTACCCTGATCGCCAGTCCGGTCAACGAAGTGCTGGAACGCGAACAGATCTCTTCCCGCGTGCGAGAACATCTGACCCTGGTACAGAAGAACACAGACCGGATGCTGAACCTCATCAACCAGCTGCTCGACTTCTGGAAGATACAGAACCGGAAAATGAAGTTGCTGCCGGAAGAGACGGAGGTGAACGAACTGCTGAAACGCATCCGGGAAAACTTCCTGGCTGTAGCGGAGGAGAAAGGGATCCGCTACGACTTCCTGCCCGCCCCGGAGGCAACCTACCTGTGGGTGGATAAAGACAAATTTGAGAAGATCTTCTTCAACCTGCTTTCCAACGCGTTCAAATACACTCCCAACGGAAAATCGGTGGCTATCGGAGTAGAAGCAACCCCGCAGGAGGTGACCGTATATGTCCGGGACAACGGGATCGGGATCGGGAAAGAGAAACTGGATCACCTGTTCGAAAGATTCGAGAACTTTTCTACACTCCAGATGCTGAGCCCCTCTTCGGGCATTGGTCTTTCGCTGGTGAAAGAGTTTGTGGATATGCACCAGGCCCGGATAGAGGTATCCAGCACTGCCAGAGAAGGAAGTGAATTCCGCATACACTTCCGCACCGGACGCGCCCATTTCGAAGGAGAAGCACAGGTGGAATTTATGCAGGCTGCTCCCGCGCAAAAGCAACAAACCGCTGTACAGCCAGCGGAAGCAGTGGCTGAGGAGGAACTCCAGGAAGACCAACTGACCCTCTTAGTGGTGGAAGACAACGAAGAGTTGCAGGAGTTCCTGAAAAACATACTCTCCGGGGCCTAAAAGTGCTACAGGCGCGGAACGGGAAAGAGGGACTGAAACAGGCTACCCAGCGCATACCGGACATCATCCTCAGCGATGTGATGATGCCGGAAATGGACGGACTGGAGATGGTGCGCCGGATCAAAGGCAACCCGGATATCTGTCACATCCCGATCGTTCTGCTCACGGCAAAATCGGCCCTCGACGATCGTATACACGCGCTGGAACAGGGCATAGATGACTACATCACCAAACCCTTCAGCGCTTCTTACCTGAAAACCCGTATACAGGCCCTGCTCAAACAGCGCAGGCTGTTGCAGGAGATCTATCGCTCTTCCCTTACAGAAAACACACCTGTACAGAGAGAACTGACTCCTTCGCAGCCACAGGTGACACCCTACGATGAGGTCTTCATCCGGCAGGTGATGGAGTTCATGGAGAAGAACATGGACAACGCGGATCTGGCCGTAGACGACTTTGCTCAGGCACTGATGCTCAGCCGGACGGTCTTCTACCGGAAACTCAAGTCGGTACTGGGCATGACTCCTACCGACTTCATCCGGGAAATACGCATCAAACGGGCGCAGCAACTCATTGCCACGGGGCAGTATACGTTTTCGCAGATTGCTTTCATGGCCGGATTCAACGATCCGAAGTATTTCAGTAAATGTTTCAAGAAACAGGTGGGCTGTACCCCCAGCGAATACAAAGAAAAGACAGAGGGCACCAGATAGTATACGGTTTACACCGGATTTTCCTCCGTGCGTTTCCGGAAAAAGGGGTATTATTGCAACCGGAACTAAGAACCGGGCCGGATGTGAACAGGCCCCTCCACAAGACTGACACCATGAAACACCTTTTTTCTCTCTGTATGGGGTTGTGTATCTCCCTTTGTCTATGGGCACAACCGGCCAGCGACATGAAACTCTGGTACAACCAACCTGCCGGACTCTGGGTAGAGGCTCTCCCCTTAGGCAATGGACGCATAGGCGCGATGGTATACGGCGACCCGGTGCATGAAGAATTCCAGCTCAACGAAGAGACGATCTGGGGCGGATCGCCCCACAACAATACCAACCCGAAAGCCAGAGAGCACCTGACCGAAATACGCCGGCTGATCGTTGAAGGCAGGAACCTGGAGGCGCAGGAACTGTGCGGCCAGGCGATCAGTTCGCCCGGGGCCAACGGCATGCCCTACCAGACGATCGGCTCGCTGCACCTGGACTTCGAAGGTACAGAGGGATATACAGACTACTACCGCGAACTGGATATAGACCGGGCGGTGAGTACCACCCGGTTCCGCGCGGAAGGTGTGGAGTATGTACGGGAAACCTTCACCTCTTTTACCGATGATCTGCTGATCGTACGGCTCACTGCTTCACAGAAAGGAAAGATCTCGTTCCGCGCCCGCTATTCCACCCCTTACGCCGATGCGGTAGAAAGTATCTCGGACCGGAAAGAGTTGCAACTGGATGGCAGGGCCAACGACCACGAAGGCATCGAAGGCAAGGTACGCTTTACGGCCCTCACCCGGATCGATCCTCAGGGCGGAACCTTAGAGACGCTGCCCGACCAGACGGTGAAGGTAACCGGAGCCAACAGCGTGATCCTCTATGTCTCTGCCGGAACCAACTTTGTCAACTACCGCGATGTCTCCGGCAACTCCCTGGAAAAGGCCCGACATTACCTGAAAAACGCGGGTAAGAAGTATACCTCCGCCCTCACCGCGCATACCGACTTCTACCAACGCTATTTCCACCGGGTGAGTCTGGATCTGGGCACCAATCCGCAGGCCCGGAAGCCCACCGACCTGCGGGTAGAGGAGTTCGGACAGATCACCGACCTGCAGATGGCGGCTCTCTATTTCCAGTTCGGACGCTACCTGCTGATCTGCTGTTCGCAACCCGGCGGACAGGCGGCCAACCTGCAAGGGATATGGAACTATCAGCTACGTGCTCCCTGGGACGGGAAGTACACCACGGATATCAACGTAGAGATGAACTACTGGCCTGCGGAGATCACCCACCTGGAAGAACTGCACGAACCTTTTCTGCGCCTGATACGTGAAACGGCCATACAGGGACGGGAAAGTGCCGCGATGTATGGCTGCCGGGGCTGGACGCTGCACCACAACACGGATGTATGGAGATCTACCGGATCGGTAGACGGCGCGGCGTGGGGCATCTGGCCCACGGGCAACGCGTGGTTTTGCCAGCACCTGTGGGACCGGTATCTCTTCTCGGGCGATCAGCAGTACCTGAAGGAGGTGTATCCGCTATTGAAAGGTGCCTGTGAGTTTTTCCTGGATTTCCTGATCCGCGAACCGGAGAATCAGTGGTTGGTGGTGTCTCCCTCCTATTCGCCGGAAAACAAACCGACGGTCCACGGAAAGCGGGATTTCGTAGTGGTGGCCGGGGCTACGATGGACAACCAGATGGTTCACGACCTCTTTCTGAACACCCTTCAGGCCGCGGAGACCGTAGGCGAAAGCACCGCGTTCACGGATAGCCTGCGGTATGTAGCCGGGCAACTGGCTCCGATGCAGGTAGGACGCTGGGGACAGCTCCAGGAATGGATGCACGACTGGGACAGCCCCAACGACCGCCACCGCCATGTGTCTCACCTGTGGGGACTCTATCCGGGCAGGCAGATCAGCCACTGGGCCACCCCTGTACTCTTCGACGCGGCCCGTACCTCACTCCTTGCCCGGGGCGACCACTCTACAGGATGGTCGATGGGATGGAAGGTATGTCTGTGGGCCCGGCTATTGGACGGGAATCATGCTTATAAACTGATCACCGAACAGATACGCCCTACCAAAGAGGAAACAGGGCAGAACGGCGGTACCTACCCCAACCTGTTCGACGCGCATCCTCCCTTCCAGATCGATGGCAACTTCGGCTGTACGGCAGGGATCGCCGAGATGCTGGTACAAAGCCATGCCGGAGCGGTGCACTTGCTTCCCGCCCTGCCGGATGTATGGCCCAACGGCAGGGTGAAAGGATTGCGCTGCCGGGGAGGGTTTGTCCTGGAAGAGATGACCTGGAAAGAGGGCAAGCTGCAACAGGTGCGTATACGCTCTACCATCGGTGGTACACTGAGGGTACGCAGCCACTCTTCCCTGACGTGTGCCCATACACCGCTGACGGCAGCTACGCAAGAGGAGGTCAACCCCTTGCTGAGTGTGCAGCCCATACGCAAGCCACTGATCGCTCCCGACGCTCCGATAGACACAACGGAACGTACAGAGAGTCTCTTGTACGACCTGGAAACGGTGGCCGGAGAAACATATATCCTGACAGCTAACTGAAAAAGAGATGAGATCATACCCGTTTTTTACATGGATCCTGTTGTGGGTACTGTGCGGATGTGCTCCCGAGGCACAACCTGTACGGATACACATTCTGGGCGACTCTACCACGGAACACCAGAACCCCAACCTGAAAGCACAACGCGGATGGCCGCAGTTCCTGCACGACTTCCTGCCCGAAGGGTCAGAGGTATTCAACCACGGAAAGTCGGGAACCAGCACGAAGACGTTTTACCATCACGGCTTCTGGCAGCGGGCACTCCCGGCCATAGAGCCCGGCGACTATGTCTTTATCCAGTTTGCTCACAACGACGAAAAGCACGACGGCTTCGACAGAGAGATCGGTACCCTGGCTTCGGACTCCTTCCCGATCTATCTCAACCGATATGTGGACGAAGTACGGGAGCGCGGTGCCTACCCTGTATTGGTGACTCCCATTGTACGAAAAATGCTGGATAAGGATGGACGGGTGAGCCGCCGGGGCAGGCACGACCTGGCAGAGTACATCCACCAGCGGATAGATGCCACCGCAAACCCGGCCGACACCATTACCTACAACTATGTGTATCAGATGAAACGAGTGGCGCAGGAACGTGGACTCCCGCTGATAGATATGACCACACTCACTGAAAAGGTGGTCAATGCCTACGGCGAGCAACGCGCCACCCAACTGATCTATAATGTGGGAGACGGCACACACATCGGTACCGGAGGCGCAGCCCTGTTTTCCCGGTTGGTAGCGGAAGAGACCGGGCATATCCTGCAACTACCCGTCTCTTACGTGCTACCGCCCACGGTATTGCTGGCACAACCTGCCCGTTTCGATTACGGAGAGATCTACCGCGGTATGTCGTGCGTACAGGCCATAGATATCGGCATCATTGGCGATCTGTCGGATACTAAAGGAACGGAAATAACGATAGATGCCACCGGTGATGAACTGACCGTGTCCGACACCCCGGACGGTGCATTCGGAAAAAGTCTGGTGTTGCAACTGCCAGCTACAGGGGAAGAGGTCACTCTGATCCCTGTCTATGTGAAAGCTGCTCCCGGCAAAGCAGGCAGTTTCGGTGGTGAACTGACGGTCCGTACTTCCGGACAACAACGAAAATTAGTCTTCACCGGAAATTGCTTAGAACTTGCGGCTTCCTCTCCGATACAGGTCAGCTACCCCCTGTACAACCACTCCCAGGCAGTGACCGAAGGAGCAGTCATCGGGAGTGAACAGCAACGGAGCCGCATGGAGTTGCAGGAGTACCTGCGCCCTGCCGACAGGGATGTACCTTCGGGACTATCTCCCAACACCAAAGTACAGTTCAACACCATAGCCGGCGACATATGGCCCCAGGGCGAGATGGATGTAGACTACAACCACTATATCGAATTTGCCGTAGAGGCCGCGCCGGAAACCCGGCTACGTATCCAAACCATCGAACTGAACGCAGGAGGGGGAGTAAATTACCGGATCGCCTGTTCGCACACGCCTGATTTCTCCACAGCCACCGTTCTGGGCGAGCGCAACGACGGAAAAGCAGACCTGATCCGGCATCGTCTGGAGACCCTGCAGGAGGTAGCGGCGGGTGAGAAACTGTACCTGCGTGTTTACCCCTGGAACCCCCGGAACCAGGAAGACAACGCTGCCCTCTGCCTGCAAGGAGTGGTCTTTCACGGCATACAGGAAACAGAATGACAGGGTGAGCGCGTACACAGATCTCTTTGACAAAAAAGTCTGAAAACATACGCGCTTTTCAGGAGTACGACCGGGAGTTATCCGATAAATCGTTCCGTCACAGGAAAACGCGTGTCCCTGGTATCTGTATTTCCTGCCAGACTGACCCTGCGTTCGATCTCAGTCTGTTCCTATATTTTGCTCCCCTGTGCTGTCCGAAGAGGATCCATCCATAGCCCAGCGTGTGTCGAAACAATAGCGGAGCCACAGGGAAGCGTACCCTGGGGTGCGAAGCGCACACCAGAAACAACCTTGAACCAATGGTCGACGCAGTCAAAAGGTTGCAGCGATCAGAGTCAGAAATATTCGATATGTAACTTTTGCAAGGTTGAACCCTGTAGAACTTTTTACCCCGGGTAACTTTGGTTCGCTTCACTATCGTTGCACCCTCCCGAAGCAACTCCAGGCTATGGCTCTATCCCCCTCGGGGAACGCAGAGAGAATATCTGGCAAATGGGGACTATGGAAGCGAGTATTCTTCGGATCATTCCCAGAGACATCCTACATACAGAATAAATATCTCAGTTCTTCCTATGGACGCGTGGATTCTCATTTTTATGTTGATCCCGATGTTCCTATTCACAAAAAAAGCCAGACTTCTCGCAAGCCCGACTTTCATAATCATGCAAATGAATATCTATAATTTCTTATAGATATGTATGTGTAATACATAAGAGATATTCATCATTCATTGTATATATACCATTCCGACACCTTGTAGAGACGCACGGCGTGCGTCTCAGCACACCGAATGGAATGCATCTATTTTGGCGGAATGCTATTTGGTTGGACCCGCACCGCGGAGACGTATAACATCTGGGTTGGACCCGCACCGCGGAGACGCACGCCGTGCGTCTCTACAAGTAATCCCATTCTCTGTAGGCGGAGTAAGACAAACTCATGTTGTGGGTCCGTTTATAAAAAAAGTATATTACAACTCTACAACATAATGGAACATAGCATGAATAAGGAATACCAACTATTTATTTACCTACCGGATAACTGCCGATCCGCTTATCTGCTTTTCCCGTATCAGAGAAAGTGCTTTTAGATCGTAAGGATCGACACCACAAAGATACCGCTATGAGAGCAACTCAAAGAGGAAAAATAGTTCAAAAGAGAAGACATATATATCCTGAGGATATTTCTCGTTCCGAAGGGAAAAATATCCCCCTTTCCGTTCCCCTTGTTTTTTTCCTGGTCTGGTAAAGAGCTTCCCATCAGTCGCGCGAAGCAGCAGAATAGTTGATCTTCAGCGCATAGGCCTGGCGCAAGGCCTGCTTGATGTCCGTAACAATACCCATGCGTGTATCTTTATCAATTTTCAGGGACACGGTCATGAAAGGCTGATCCTGTTCTTTCATACTCAGCCGTTCCTGGGTGATGAAATCCTGGATCTCGGTCACCTCAGCGAAACTATCGTTGAGCTGGATACGGCTCTCCGATCCCAGTTTCTTACGATACTCCGCTGTAGGTTGTCCCACATAGATAAAAGTGACTAATGATTTCTTCTCTAATTTTCCAGTTCCGTAGCCTGCGGCACTTTGAACTCTACTTTCAGCTGCACTTCGCGCATGGTAGTTACCATCATGAAGAAGAACAGCAAGGTAAAGATCAGGTCGGGAAGAGAAGAGGTATTCAACGCAGGCATCCCGCGTTTTCCGGTTTTACTGAACTTTCCCATATCTCAGTTTCCTCCGTAATTTTTAGGTTCTGCCTCAGAGATCTTCTGCGGATAATAGTCGCGTATCGCTCTTTGCATCGGCTCCTCGAGTGCGTCGTAATTCTTCTGCCAGTTTTCCTGAGCCAGTTTATTCCTCAATTCATTATAGGTCGCGACCAGTTCGTTCTGAACCTCCATGTATGCCTCATACGAAGAGCCGCGGTCGTTCTGAAGAGAGATCACATGATTCTGGGTCACCCTCACTTTGCCTCCCAACAGCGGAATGTCCATCTCATGTTTTTCAGGTAGTTTTTCATCGTTATACGGATTCTCAATAAACTCCTTCACCTTCGGTTTCAGATCCTTTACATGGATATACTCTCCCGCGGCCATCAGCTGGTCGTTCGCGTTGAGGAAGATCTGGAACACATTGCGTTCTTTTACAACCACCGGCGGATCTCCCGCGGGAGGCTCCGGCAACCGCCGGGCCAGCCCCCGGTCTATATCCATGGAGGTAGTGATGAGAAAGAATATCAGCAACAGAAACGCGATATCCGCTGTAGAACCCGAATGGATATCCGGAACTTTTCTATCTCCTTTAGCCATAATTTCTGTTTTTAATCGGTTATGCAACATAAGATCTGCAGATCAAACGATGAATGGAGACTACATACGTAGCCCCCATTCCGTTTTACTGCAACCGGAAATTCACCGGCACCGTATACTTCACCCGCACGGCAGTGAGTTGCTGCATGCCCGGCTTCCACTTAGGCATCATCCCGATCACCCGCAGCGCCTCTTTGTCCAACAACGGATGCACACCCCGCACCACTTCCGGATGGGTGATGCTTCCGTCTCTGTCTACTACAAACTGCACGATCACCCGACCCTGTATACCCTCTTCCTGACACACCTGGGGATACTTCATATTCTTACCGAGGAACTGGAACAAAGCCGCCTGTCCGCCCGGGAATTCGGGCATCTGCTCCACACTGACATGGATAATGTCTTCCACCACCTCCGGTTCTTCTACTACAGGAGGCAAATACCTCACCTCTACACCCCGATTTGTCTCTTCACTGCTCTCTATAGTACCTTCGGTCACCTCAGCCGTATTCTCCACAATGGCCAGTACCTCTGTATGGCTAACAGGCTCGGGTTCGGGCGGCGGAGCAGGCTGATCATACATTCTCAGGAGTTCGATCTCCTCTTCAAACTCCACATCCCGGAGAGCCAGACTGGTATCTACTACGACATCGTACTCAGACCATTCGAACGCCATAAACACAAAAGCCAGAGTGGCTACAAATCCCATCAACAACCACGTTGTCCGGA
This sequence comes from Bacteroides sp., assembly GCA_020861095.1. Lineage (GTDB taxonomy): Bacteria > Bacteroidota > Bacteroidia > Bacteroidales > Bacteroidaceae > Bacteroides. Next base: position 632 of record JAJBTC010000063.1, on the reverse strand, counting down.
ATCTCTCGATAGCTGCTTTTTTACTTTTCTTGATTTCCATACCATTGTTTTTTTAAGAGTGAATAATTCTTTTTATGTAAAACTATATGATTCTACAACAAGGTTCTGCTCTGGCTTTTGATACAATCAAAAATAGTGTATCCAGGTATTTGTTGACACTTTCAGAAGGTTCTTTTAAGAAAAAAGCCTCAAAAACAAAAGTTTTTAAAAGAAACTCACAAACAGGTCTGCCAAATTAACTATTCATTAATATTTAAATAGGTTTATAAAGCAGACCAAATATATAATTTATTTATAATATAAACCAAATTATTTGTTGATAAATAGCATATAATAGAACAATAAAAACAAGTATCTTATTTTATTCCCTCAAAAATACCTCTTATAATATGTATTTCAAATTCACGTTTTACCTCCACCAGATCTTTTCTGAGAGACATACTTCGCCCCATACCAGGTACCAGCCAGGTACCAGCCGGAAAAGTAGTACATCCGACATACATGTTTCACCTTATTTTTTCCGATATCCTGCCGACCCGCTTGCAAAAAGGACAAAATGTAAATATGAATAACTAAAAAAAAGAGAAGAAGGAACAAGGCCTCCGCAGGTACACTCCGGAGATTCTCTGGTT
>JAJBTC010000177.1 GCA_020861095.1 Bacteroides sp. | reverse complement strand
ATCATATGTTATTGTTTAATAGCTATCATTGAAAGAGACTTAAATCTTGACATTTCTACATTTGAACTCTTGAGAATTTTAAATGTATCACTTTTTGAAAGAAAAAATCTTAAAGACTTCCTAAAACAAGAACATAAGGACAAAAACTGTCATTATGATAGCCAACAAAATCTTAATTTTTTTTAGCGGACACCAGTACACGCCGTGCGTCTCTACGGGATGCCGCATTCCTATACAAGGAAGGATGAACTTCTATTTGTAAGAGTCGTTCCTCCTTTTTTCCGGCCTCTTTGGGTTTATTTCTCCTCTTTCTTCAGGCATAGCTATGAGTCTCCATACCGTCTGCTGTTAGTTTCGCTGTCTGTTATTGAAATATATCGACTGTTTTTCTGTTGTTTCAAAAAAAGAGCATTTGAAAATAACTTTAAATAAAGAAACGGGCGAAATGGGAACCGCCTCTGAGGGGGAAGAGCCTTAAATTAAGTTATTTTTAACCATCCAGAAACTTATTGGCTGAAAATAGTTTTTATATTTGTGCTTTTTATAAAAGTAAGGTGTAAAATCGGGGAAATTTTTCAATAGTTCAGCATCTATGGATCCAGTGTATATTTTGGTTGCCGTACGGGCAGCTCTTGCTGCGGGTAAAGAGATCTTATCCGTTTACAATGATCCTGAGGCCGACTTTCAGGTGGAGAAAAAAGCAGATCATTCTCCTCTGACCATAGCCGACCGCAGCGCTCATCAGATCATCAGTTCTTTTCTGGAAAAAACTCCTTATCCTGTTCTGAGTGAAGAGGGCCGGCATATAGACTATTCCGTACGCAAGGATTGGGATACTTTGTGGATCGTAGATCCGCTGGATGGTACAAAAGAGTTTATCAGGCGCAATGGAGAGTTTACGGTCAACATTGCTCTGGTCTGCAAAGGCGTACCTGTGGCCGGGGTGATCTATGTACCCGTGAAAGGCGAACTTTACTTTGCCGGAGAAGGTGTCGGAGCCTACAAAATGACAGATGTGAAAGGTCCGGGTCCCGATGTCAGTTGGGACCAACTGGTATCTTCTTCCTTTTCCCTGCCGGTCGCGGAAGAGAGAAGCGGATGGGTAGTGGTAGCTTCGCGTTCTCATCTGACTCTGGAAACAGAGAACTATATACACACCTTGAAAGAGGCGCATGCTGACATACAACTTATATCCAGTGGCAGCTCGTTGAAGATATGCCTGGTTGCCGAAGGTAAGGCAGACGTATATCCGCGTTTTGCTCCGACGATGGAGTGGGACACAGCCGCCGGGCATGCCATAGCGAAGGCCTCCGGAGCGGAGATTTACCAGGCAGGCACCTCTTTACCCCTTGTATACAATAAAGAAGAACTGCTGAATCCCTGGTTCATTGTGGAATCCCGCCGATAAAGGCGACTGTCCGGGTATAACGAGTATACATCAGAAATACATAAAACTATGACATTTGATATAATCTTTGTCTTTCTTTGCCTGATCGGTATGGTAGCTGCTTTGGTGTTGGACAAGATGCGCCCGGGAATGGTACTGTTCTCGGTTGTCGTATTGTTCCTGTGTGCGGGTATTCTCTCTCCGCGGGAAATGCTGGAAGGTTTCAGCAACAAAGGGATGATCACGGTAGCTCTGCTTTTTCTGGTGAGTGAAGGGGTGCGTCAGTCCGGAGCATTGGGACAGATCATTAAAAAATTACTGCCTCAGGGAAAAACATCAGTTCTCACCGCTCAGGTACGTATGCTTCCTACCATTGCTTTCATTTCGGCTTTCCTGAACAACACACCTGTAGTGGTGATCTTTGCCCCCATTATCAAGCGTTGGGCGGAAAAAGTGAAATTGCCCGCTACTAAATTCCTGATCCCCCTTTCCTATGTAACCATTCTGGGAGGTATCTGTACACTGATCGGTACCTCTACCAACCTGGTCGTGCATGGCATGGTGATCGAAGCCGGCTACGAAGGATTCAGTATGTTCGAACTGGGAAAAGTCGGTATCTTTATTGCCGCCGTCGGTATTGTATATATATGGATATTCTCTTCCCGCTTGCTTCCCGACAAACGGGAAGAAACAGTCAGCCTGGAAGAAGAAGAGCAGGAAGAACAGCAAGGGTTGCATCGGGTAGAGGCTGTGCTGGCAGCACGTTTTCCGGGCATCAACAAGACCCTGGAAGAATTTGACTTCAAGCGCCATTACGGAGTGGAAGTCAAAGAGATCCGTCGCAATGGTAAGACCCTTGAGGGAAATCTGAATCACATAGAACTTCGTGAGGGAGACACGCTGGTGGTCATGGCCGATGATACCTTTGTTCCTGCCTGGGGAGAATCTTCGGTCTTTATGATGCTGGCCAATGGTCAGGATACCGAGCCTGCTCCAGACAAACGCAAGAAGTGGTTTGCACTCACGCTGCTGGTGCTTATGATTACCGGTGCTACGGTGGGTGAACTTCCCATCACCAAAGAACTGTTTCCTAACATCCAGTTGGATATGTTCTTCTTTGTCTGTGTTACCACCATTATCATGGCCTGGACCCACATCTTTCCGGCCCGTAAATATACCAAGTACATATCCTGGGATATCCTGATCACCATTGCCTGTGCCTTTGCCATCAGTAAAGCCATGGTCAATTCCGGGGTGGCGGACATGGTGGCCGGGTACATCATCGACCTGAGTGACCGTTACGGACCGCATGCCCTGCTGGCTGTCCTGTTTATCATTACCAATTTATTCACCGAACTGATTACAAACAATGCTGCCGCTGCCCTGGCCTTCCCGTTGGCGTTGTCGCTTTCCGCGCAATTAGGAGTAGACCCGCGGCCTTTCTTTGTAGTCATCTGTATGGCTGCTTCTGCCAGTTTTTCTACTCCGATCGGCTATCAGACCAATCTCATCGTGCAAGGGGTAGGAAATTATAAATTCACCGATTATGTACGGGTGGGGTTGCCGCTGAATATCCTGGTATTCCTGCTTTCCGTATTTCTGATCCCCTTGATCTGGCCGTTCTGAAAATAAAAACTACTATTATATATGAGTTCAAACAGAGAAATATATCCCGTATTTGACCGGATGCTGAGCCGGGCAGACAAAGAGCAACTGCTCGGTCAGCGTAGCGTGATGGTCTGGTTCACCGGACTGAGTGGTTCCGGCAAAAGTACCATTGCGATTGCCCTGGAGCGGGAACTACACAAGCGCGGGCTGCTCTGCCGCATCCTCGACGGAGATAACATCCGCACAGGCATCAACAACAACCTGGGATTCTCCGAAGAAGACCGGGTAGAGAATATCCGTCGCATTGCCGAGGTATCCCGTCTGTTTATCGATACGGGCATCATTACCCTTGCCGCCTTCATCAGTCCCAACAACGACATCCGGGAGATGGCCGCTTCTATCATTGGTAAAGAAGACTTTCTGGAGGTACACGTGAGTACTCCGCTGGAGGAGTGTGAGCGGCGCGATGTAAAAGGGCTGTATGCCAAAGCGCGCCGGGGAGAGATCCGGGAGTTTACCGGCATCTCCGCACCCTTCGAAGTACCTGCCCATCCCGATCTGTCACTGGATACCTCCCGGTTGAGTTTGGAAGAGTCCGTCGGGCAGCTGCTCCGACTGATCCTGCCCCGGGTAGAGATCCGATCTGCTGAAACAAAAACAAACAAATAGTCGCAACATGACACCAGAATATAAACTGAGCCACCTGAAAGCCCTCGAAGCAGAGGCGATCCACATCATCCGCGAGGTGGCGGCGGAATTTGAGAATCCGGTCATGCTCTACAGCATCGGAAAAGATTCATCGGTCATGGTACGCCTGGCCGAGAAAGCCTTTTATCCCGGAAAAGTACCTTTCCCCCTGATGCACATCGACTCCAGATGGAAGTTCAGAGAGATGATCGATTTCCGGGAATCTTATACCCGGGAACATGGCTGGAACCTGATCGTAGAGAGCAATGTAGAGGCATTTGAAGCCGGGGTAGGACCCTTTTCACACGGCAGCAAGGTGCATACCGATCTGATGAAGACCCAGGCTTTGTTGCAGGCGCTGGACAAACATAAATTTGATGCCGCCTTTGGGGGTGCCCGCCGCGACGAAGAGAAATCCCGTGCCAAAGAGCGTATCTTCTCGTTCCGCGACAAATTCCATCAGTGGGACCCGAAGAACCAGCGTCCGGAGTTGTGGGACATCTACAATGCCCGTGTGCATAAAGGAGAGAGCATCCGCGTGTTCCCGCTGAGCAACTGGACCGAACTGGATATCTGGCAATACATCCGTCTGGAGAATATCCCTATTGTTCCTCTTTATTATGCCAAAGAACGTCCGGTGATCTCTATGGATGGCAACCTGATCATGGCCGATGACGACCGCCTGCCGGAAGAGTACCGCGCGAAGATCGAGATGAAGAGGGTGCGTTTCCGTACGCTGGGCTGCTGGCCGCTCACCGGAGCCATTGAGAGCGAAGCGGATACCATAGAGAAGATCGTGGAGGAAATGATGATCACCACCAAGAGCGAACGTACCACCCGGGTGATCGATTTCGACCAGGAGGGAAGTATGGAACAGAAGAAAAGAGAGGGTTATTTTTAAGAGAATGTCAGGATTTTGACTTCGTCGATCTTCGATTCCACGAATCATGAATTTTTCTATTCTTCGCTCTTTTTTCTGCTTTCTTTTTAGTTACGCTGACCGCCTGGTTGCCAGTTTTTTCTGTTTTCTTTCAGACGCAAATGTAGAGACGCAAATATGGAGACGCAAATATGGAGACGCAAATATGCGTCTCTACATGGATGGTTCGTTGGTGGGTTGTGTCGACCGTTGGGTATCGCATCGGAAACAGAAAGATCTGACTAAAAATAAGACTGAACAAAGAAACGGGCAAAATCCTGACAGTCTCTGAGAAACTGTTTTAATTTACCATAGAATAGTTAGTAAAAACGTTACAGATATGACAAATAAATTAGATATAAAAGCCTTCTTAGACAAAGACGAAGAGAAGGATCTGCTCCGTTTGCTCACCGCCGGTTCGGTAGATGATGGAAAGTCGACACTGATCGGACGCTTGCTTTTCGACAGCAAGAAGATCTACGAAGACCAGCTGGCCGCGTTGGAACGCGACAGCAAGCGCATGGGTAATGCCGGAGAGAAGATCGACTACGCGTTGCTGCTCGACGGACTGAAAGCCGAGCGCGAACAGGGCATCACCATCGACGTGGCCTATCGCTACTTCTCTACCAACAACCGCAAGTTTATCATTGCCGATACGCCGGGGCACGAACAGTATACCCGTAACATGATCACTGGCGGATCTACCGCCAACCTGGCCATCATTCTGGTAGATGCCCGCACGGGAGTGATCACCCAGACCCGCCGGCACACCTTCCTGGTTTCCCTGTTGGGTATCAGACATGTGGTACTGGCAGTAAACAAGATGGATCTGGTAGACTTCTCTGAAGAGCGTTTCCGGGAGATCGTGAAGACCTACGAAGAGTTTATCTCCGGACTGGATATTCCGGATGTGCGCTGCTTCCCTCTTTCCGCACTGGATGGAGACAACGTAGTGGAACTTTCCGACCGTACTCCCTGGTACAATGGTCCGTCGTTGCTGGAATATCTGGAAATTGTACCTATCGACCGCGACAACAATTTCGATGATTTCCGTTTCCCGGTGCAGTATGTACTTCGCCCTAACCTTGATTTCCGCGGATTCTCGGGCAAGGTGGCCTCGGGCATTGTGCGTAAAGGAGCGGAAGTGATGGCGCTTCCTTCGGGAAAGAGATCACGCATCCAGAGCATTGTCACGTACGACGGAGAGCTGGACGAGGCTTTCCCGCCGCAGGCTGTAACGCTGACGCTGGAAGATGAGATCGATGTGTCGCGTGGAGAGATGCTGGTATATCCGGACAATTTGCCGCTGACCGATCGCAACTTCGAAGCGATGCTGGTGTGGATGGATGAAGAGGCGATGGATCCTTCCAAATCTTACTTCATCAAACAGACGACCAACCTGAGCCGTACCCGTATCGATACCATCCGATACAAAGTAGATGTGAATACGATGGAGCATTCACAGGTGCCGTTGCTCACGCTCAATGAGATCGGACGGGTGGTATTCACCACGGCTAAGGAACTGTTCTTCGATCCTTACCGCCGCAACAAAGCTACCGGTTCATTTGTTCTCATCGATCCCATCACCCACAATACCTGCGCCGTAGGTATGATCATAGATCGGGTGGAAGCAGGAGACATGCGCACCAACGAAGACATCCCTGTCCTGAATCTGCCGCAACTGGGTATCGCCGGAGAGTCCTATGAGGTAGTAGACAAGATCGTAGGCGAACTGTCCCGTCAGGGCATTGCCGTGAAGGTAAAGAAATAATAAACAGACAACACAACTCTGAATATATTCAACTATGGGTTTACTCGAATTTAATAAATTACCTATAAATACCCTGGTAGGTGCCGACTGGCAGACTTTCCGGGATATAACCAACGGGCAGGAGATCGATCCGGCCTACCGGGGCAAATACCGTCTGACCAAAGCGGTATGCCGCCTATTGTCCACATTGAAACCTTTGCAGGATAGCCGTTACCGGAAACTGCTGGCCGATAAACCGCTGGAACACGATCCGGTGTTTATCCTGGGACATTGGCGCAGTGGAACCACGTTTGTACACAATGTCTTTTCCTGTGATAAGCATTTTGGCTACAACACCACTTATCAGACCGTTTTCCCACATCTGATGATGTGGGGACAACCGTTTTTCAAAAAGAACATGAGCTGGCTGATGCCGGACAAACGCCCGACTGATAATATGGAACTGGCGGTAGATCTGCCACAGGAAGAGGAGTTTGCCCTGACCAATATGGGACCTTATACCTATTACAATTTCTGGTTCCTGCCCCGCAAACAGCAGGAATACGCGGACAAGTACCTGCTCTTCAATGATATCATGGAAGAGGAGCTACAGGTCTTCCGGGATACGTTTCTGAAGCTGATCAAGATCTCTCTCTGGAATACCAAAGGGACTCAGTTCCTGAGCAAGAATCCCCCGCACACCGGCCGGGTGAAGGAGTTGGTGAAGATGTTCCCTAATGCCAAGTTCATCTATCTGATGCGCAATCCGTATACGGTCTTTGAGTCTACCCGCAGTTTCTTCACCAATACCATACAGCCTCTGAAACTACAGGATGTGAGTGTAGAAGAGATGGAACAGAATATTCTTTCCATCTATACCAAATTGTATCACAAATACGAGGCGGATAAGAAGTTTGTTCCCGAAGGCAATCTGATCGATGTGAAGTTCGAAGATTTCGAAGCGGATGCCATGGGAATGACGGAGCATATCTACCGTACACTGGATATCCCTGGTTTCACGGAGGCACGTGCCGACATAGAGAAGTATGTGGGAGGTAAAAAGGGGTATAAGAAAAACAAATATCAGTATGATGAGCGCACGGTCAGGCTGGTGCAGGACAACTGGGATTTCGCGCTCAGGGATTGGGGCTATCAATTGTAATACAGAAACAATCATTTGCTATGAAACCAATGATGAATCGTTGTAACTATCTACTTATCACAGGTCTGGTTTTCTCTTTCTCTGTCTTTGCGCAGGAAAAGGTAGAACTGATCTCTTACGGAGATATGGACCAGTGGATCACCCGTGAGATCAAAGAATCCGCCGTGATCGGTGGCAATACCAAACAGGTATATGCCATCGGACCTACAAAGACCATCACCGGCGCCGAACCTTACGTCAACCAGGGAGGATCTCCCTGGGCTACTTCCAATGTGCTTGCCAAAGTGTCGGGAGTAGTCAAGACCAATATGTCGGTCTTTCCGGAAGCCAGAGGCAGCGGCTTCTGTGCGCGTATGGATACCCGCATGGAGAGTGTCAAGGTATTGGGATTGGTAGATATCACGGTACTGGCTGCCGGATCTGTGTTCCTGGGCGAAATGATCGAACCCATCCGGGGGACCAAGAATCCGCAGAAGATGCTCAACTCCGGTATTCCTTTTACCAGAAAGCCTAAAGCCATCCGGTTCGACTATAAAGTAAAGATGTCCGGCGAGGAAAACCGCATCCGATCTACCGGATTCGGCAAAACCACTACCGTAGAAGGAAAAGATCTGCCTTGTGTCGTTGTCTTGCTTCAGAAACGCTGGGAAGACGCGAAAGGAAATATCTATGCCAAGCGGGTAGGTACCCTGGTGGTACGCTATTCACAATCGACCGACTGGAAAGACAATGCGACCTATGAGATCCTGTACGGAGATATCACCGGGCATCCTTCCTATCAGCCGGGTTATATGCGTATTCAGGACGAAGAACGCTATGCCACCAACAGCAAAGGCAATAGTGTGCCCATCCAGGAAGTGGATTGGGCCGGTGAGGACGAAGAGCCTACACATTTGTTTATACAGTTTGCATCCAGTCACGGAGGAGCGTATATCGGTTTGCCGGGCAATTCGTTCTGGGTGGATAATGTGAAGCTGATCTATTAAGAGATTTACGATGTACTGAACCAACGGTCGACGAAGCCAATTACGATGTACAATTTGAAGATACAAATTTAAAATACCTTGATGTAGTCATCAACTTGTAGAGACGCATATTTGCGTCTCTGCGGTGTACATCCAATCCGGAAGCGTATATCTCCGCGGTGTACATATCTCCTGTTCTATGTATTATACCCATCCTGTTAGGCGTATATTCCCGAAAAACATATATTTACATCCGACATACAGATCCACCTGGTCCATATCTCCATTCGGTACGCTGAGACGCAAATATGCGTCTCTACAAGTGGATACGATCCGATCGTCAGGGGATTTGTAATTTCAATCGTACATCGTAAATCGTCCAATCGTAAATCTATTGGTCCGCATTCTTCACCATCCCTTTGTACTTCTCCGGTAGCGCGCTTTCCACAGCCTGATAGGCCTCTGCCATAGTTTTCTTTACATTTTCCGTTCCTTTTCCTTTGGGAGGGATGGGGTCGTGTATGGTCAGGATCATCCGGTGCCGGTGTATCCATTTCCCGGTACGGGGGAGTATTTCGAACGAGCCGTCTATCGTCACCGGTACTACTGCCAGTTGCAGATCGTCTGCCAGCTGGAAAGCTCCTTTCTTGAAATAACCCATGTGTCCGGTGAAGGTGCGCGCGCCTTCGGGAAAGACCACCAGCGAGACGCCGTCTTTCAACGATTCTTTAGCCTGCCTGATGGTCTCCATAACCTTCTTCGGGCCGCTCCGGTCTACAAAGATATGCCCCGCACTTTCGCAGGCTTTGCCTACGAACGGAATACGCCGGAGGCTTTTTTTCATCATCCATTTGAAGTTGCGTCCGAGGTAGCCGTAGATCAGGAAAATATCAAACGCGCCCTGGTGGTTGGGTACGAATACATACGATGTTTTTTTGCATACCTTCTCCCGGCCATGTACCTCTACCGGGATCAGCAGCAGGATACAGATCAGTTGAGACCAGATCTTTCCCGGATAATATCCCCAGAAATGAGCACCCCCCAGCAGAGAGCCGAGGATGGTGACTAATGCCGTCAGGATAGTCAGTACCAGCAGGATGGGCAATGCGATGCAGATCTGATAGATATAATAAAGTACTTTCATAAAGTCGGAGTGTGTGATGATATTCCCGTTCTGTTATCTGTATGTCTCTGTCTGGTTTTATGCAAATTCCCTTTGTCAGCGTGTTGAGCTTTGTCGCCTGTCTGTCCATCAGTTGCAAACTTGTAGTCCCTTTTTGCTGTCCGGAGTTTTTCTTTCCGCCCCTGCGGACAGCCTGATAAAACCTATCGCAAAAATAATGAAAATAATATGCCTGCCATAAATAATTATTAACTTTGTTCCAAATATAGGGAAAGGTGAGAGGCAGCGTGCGAATTTATTCGTAAAGATGTCCGAACTGCACCCTATATTATCTAAATATAGTGAAAGCCGAATGCAAAGCGAAGTTTACTTCAGCTTTGCTAAGGCGACTCCTGTATTCTTAACATAACACATACCTATGATCCGGATCTTACATACCTCGGACTGGCACCTGGGACAAACTTTTTTTGGTTACGAACGCACGGAAGAGCACGAGCACTTTCTCGATTGGCTGGCCGCGTGCATCCGGTCGGAGCAGGTAGATGTACTGGTGATTGCCGGTGATGTATACGATGTCTCCAACCCCTCCGCTGCCGCCCAGCGGATGTTTTATCGGTTCATCAGCCGTGTCACCCGCGAAAATCCCACCCTGCAATTAGTGGTGATTGCCGGCAATCACGATTCCGCTGCCCGCCTGGAAGCCCCGCTGCCTCTGTTACAGGAGATGCGTACAGCCATCAAAGGAGTGGTGCGTAAAAAAGAGGGAGAGATCGACTACGAAGACATGATCGTGGAACTCTGCAACCGCCACGGAGAGGCGGAGGTACTTTGTCTGGCCGTTCCTTTCCTGCGTCAGGGCGACTATCCGGCAGTAGAAACAGAAGGCAATCCGTATGCCGCAGGGGTGAAGGCACTGTATAGTCATATCCTCCGGCGGGCCATCCGACGCAAACAACCCGGACAAGCCATCATCGCCCTGGGGCATCTGCAGGCTATCGGCTCTGAGATCGCTGAGAAAGACCACAGCGAGCGCACCGTGATCGGAGGGCTCGAATGCGTCTCCCCGGAAGCCTTTCCCCCGTCCATTGTATACACGGCCCTGGGGCATATCCATAAGTCGCAACGGGTATCCGGACGCGGGAATATCCGCTACGCGGGAAGTCCCCTGCCCATGTCATTCGCAGAGCGCAACTACCGTCACGGGGCTGTATTGGTCACCATCGACCGGGGCGAACTGCTTTCCATAGATCGGAAAGACTATTTGCCACTGGTGGGGCTACTCAGTGTCCCTTCCGGAAAAGCCGATGTTCCCGAGGAGGTACTGGCCCAGCTCCATGCACTGGAGATCCAACCCGACCCGGCTCCCTACTTAGAGGTGAAGATCCTGCTCAGCGAGCCCGAGCCGATGCTCAAACAGCGCATCGAAGAGGCTGTGGCGGATAAGAATGTGCGTCTGGCGCGTATTGTGCCCATGTATCATCAGACGGTACGCCAGGAGATGCAGGAAGAACAGACCATCAGCATGGGATTGCAGCAGATGTCTCCCCTGGAGATTGCCCGGCTGGCTTTTGAAAGAAACTATAGTGGCGATATGCCGGAAGAGTTGACTCACCTGTTTCAGGAAGTCTGCTCTGCGGTAGTGACGGCCGATCCGGCTGCTTCCCGGTAGCGGAACCTGCCTGGAACAACCTTATATACATCCTTATATAAACCAACGATCACCCTCCGAAAAACGACTTCATGAAGATACTTGCCATCCGACTCAGAAACCTCGCCTCCATCGAAGGAGAATTTGAGATTGATTTCACAGCTGAGCCCCTTCACTCCGCGGGCATCTTTGCCATATCCGGTGCTACGGGCGCGGGGAAGTCTACCCTGCTGGATGCACTCTGCCTGGCGCTGTACGACCGTGCCCCCCGCTTTGCTACGGGCGGAGAGAACCTGATGCTCAGGGATGTGGGAGACAACCAGATCAACCAGTCCGATGTAAAGAATATCCTGCGCAGGGGCACAGGAGAGGGATATGCCGAGGTCGACTTCTGCGGAGTGACGGGAGAGAGGCACCGTTCGCGCTGGTTGGTACGTCGTTCACGTAGCAAACCCACCGGTTCATTGCGGCCGCAGGAGATAAAGGTAATTAACCTGGAGACAGAGACGGAGTTGCAGGGGACAAAGACCGAGCTGCTTGCACAGCTCACCCGCCTGACAGGACTTACCTATGAACAGTTTACCCGCACAGTATTACTGGCGCAGAACGACTTTGCCACTTTTCTCAAATCCCGTGAGTCGGCCAAAGCCGAATTGCTGGAGAAGCTCACGGGCACGGAGATCTACTCAGCCATCTCCCGGGAGATCTATCAGCGCAGTAAGGTGGCCGATGAAGAGTTGCAGCACCTCAGAGAGAGCCTTCGTCTGATCGAGGTATGGCCCGAAGAGGAGATCATCCGGCTCAGGCAGGAGCAGGAGGCAGGGAAGAAAAAATGTACGGAGATCCGCGGTGTGCTGGAGCGGTGGAAAGAACACCTCAAAGATCTTCGTTTGCTGAAAGAGCAGACGGAGATAAAGGCGTTACGGCAGAAACATGAAGCAGAGGAGCAGGAGCGTTTGCAGAAAATACAGGGGCAGTTACAGGTGCATGAAGAGGGAATGCAACGTTTCCGGGAGCAGTGCGCGGCCCTGGAACCGGATTTGCGCAAGGCACGCGAATTAGATGTGCTTATGGGAGAGTTGAAGAAAAACCATACGGAGGCCGGACGTTCCTGGAGAGAGGTGAACAAACAGAAAGAGGAACAGGAAAAACAGCTTGCCGGAAAGAGACAGCAGACCTTACAGCATGTTCGTTCGCTGATTGCCTGTCGGGAAGAAGGCTGGCTGACTAAGTACGAAGCCTGCCGGAAGGAGGCAGCCCAACAGACAGAGGCGATGGCTTCCCTGTTCGATGTGCCCGTGGCCGTGGAGCAGTCTCCGGATCTGACCCCGCTTCCGGAAGATGCTCCTGTGACACAGCAACTGACCCAGTTGGAGGAGTTGTGCCGCAGATACCAGGGGTTGCTCACGCACCTTCTTCAACGCAACGAACAGCAACTGGAGCGGCTGAACGCCTTTGGCATTCAACAGTTGGGAGAGGAGCAGACCCGTTGGAACCGGGAGTTACACCGCTTGCAGGCGGGGCGGCAGCAGACCCTGCAATGGCTTCGTGCCGAGGAGGAGGTGAAGCGTATCACTGCCGCGCATACACAACTGCAGCAACGGCTGGCCGCGGTGCAGAAGGAATGTGGAGAAGCCGAACGGTTGCACCAGATACAGGTGACCCGGCTGCAGACTGTGCAACGTATCTATGACAATGCCCGTCTTTCCATCAGTGAGAATGTACAGGCGTTGCGGGGCAATCTCCGTCAGGAAGAACCCTGTCCGGTATGTGGCAGTACCGCCCATCCCTATCGGAGCGGTGAACAGCAGGTAGAGAAGATGTTCGGACAGATAGAGACGGAGCACAAGCAGGCGGTGGAAGCGCACCGCCAGGCGCAGGAGCAGGTCGTGGCCTTCCGGCAGAATATACTGAACCTGGGTGAACAACTCAGACAGGCGGCCGGTCAGCTTTCCGAACGCCAGGAGGAGGCGCGGCGGCTCACTCCCGTCCGGCAGGAGGAGCGCACTACCGACTATTACGACCGGTTGCTGGCGCAGGCCAGTGGCGAACTGGAACAGATTGCCGCGCAACTCAAAGCCTATCAACAGCTATATGAAGAGTGGAAACAACAGGATGCGGAGGTGAAGCAATTGCGTGCTGTCTGCGAACGGTTGCAACAGGGCATCTCTCACTGTCAGCTGCTGGTGCAGCAGGTGGAGACAGACCGGGAGCGACTTTCGCTTACCACGGCCCACGAGGGAACTCTGAAAGAGCGTCTGGTACGGGCAACGGAGGAGTTGGAGAAACTGGCCGCCCAGCGGGCCGCACTCCTGAAGGGGAAGACAGCCGACGAGGCCGAAGCGGCTATCCGGAAGCGCGAAGCCCAGTTGAATGAGATGTGGGAGTCGATGAAAAAGGATAGGGAACTGATCCGGGGAAAGCTCTCAGGACTACAGGGTGAGCTACGCCAGATAGAGGTCACTGTACAGGAACTGGATCGGCGTTGCCGCAGTGCCGAGGTGCCTTCCGCTTTGCCGGAGGCCATCCGGGAGCAGGAGACGCTTCTCGCGGATACGGAACGCACGCTCTCTGTCACGGAGGCCCGCCTGCTTCAACAGGAACAGAACCGTGTGCGGCTGCAACAGGCCGAGGTACAACTCAGAGAGAAAGAGCAGACCGCAGAGAAATGGAAAAAACTGAATCTCCTGTTTGGCAGTGCCGACGGACGCAAGTTCAAGATCATTGCCCAGAGCTATACCTTGAATATCCTGTTGTTGCATGCCAACAAGCACCTCAGCTACCTGTCGCGTCGCTATCGGTTGCAGCAAGTGCCGGGTACGCTGGCTTTGCAGGTGGTAGACAGAGACATGTGTGACGAGATACGTACGGTCTATTCTCTCTCTGGCGGAGAGTCTTTCCTGATCTCTCTCGCCCTGGCCCTGGGACTCTCTTCGCTGTCGAGCAACAACCTGAAGGTGGAATCTCTGTTTATCGACGAAGGATTCGGATCTCTGGATGCCGATAGCCTGCGCACAGCCATGGAGGCTCTGGAGCAGTTGCAAATGCAGGGGCGCAAGATCGGAGTGATCTCCCATGTGCAGGAGATGAGCGAACGCATTGCCGTACAGATACAGCTCCATAAAGCGGTGAATGGGAAAAGCCGGATTAAAATCAAATGATTTACGATTTGGACGGTTTACGATTTGGAATACAGTATCCTTATCTCCCATCCACTGTAGAGACGCATATTTGCGTCTCCGCGTGCCGAATGGGAATGTGTGCCGAATGATGGTGTAGATCGGATGGGAATATATGTGGTTCCGGAATATACGCTGCATCGGATGGGCATCATACATAGAATAAAATATGCCTTAACATACGTACACTGCGGAGACGCACGCTCCTGGGTACACCGCGGAGACGCACACTCCTGGATGGGAGGTACACCGCGGAGACATACGTTCCCGGATTGGACGTATACCGCGGAGACGCACGCCGTGCGTCTCTACAAGTGGATGACTACTCCTAAGGTATTTGTCTTTTCAAATCGTACATCGTACATCTGTACATCGTAAATCAGTAAATCCCTTCATTTTTTCCTCAGCGTAACCACCGTCACCTCCGGCCAGGCGCCGAAGCGGAAAGGCAGTCCCACAAATCCCAGACCTACACTCACATACAATCCACGTTCGCCTTCCATGTACAAACCTCCCCACTCCGGGTAGAAGACGGAAGAGAAAGAGTGATTGCCCCAGGCCAGTTGCATGGCATGTGTATGTCCGGCCAGCATCAGATCGATATCGGAATCGGGCAATACCTCACTGCGCCAGTGGGTGGGGTTGTGACTGATCAGGATGCGGAACAGTCCCTGGGTACCCTCCATCGCCTTGGGCAGATCCGCATGTTGAGAAAAAGGGGGTTCTCCCTCGTTCTCTACGCCGATCAGGGCAATACTGTCGTTGTTACGATGCAGGATCACATGACTGTTGTTGAGCATAGTCCATCCCATATCCGCCTCCCGTTGTTGCAGGTCAAAGATATTTTCCGCCTGCTCTTCCAGGCTGTCCCATTTGTAATAAGGACCGTAGTCGTGATTTCCCATCACCGAATAGATGCCGTCCCGCGCGTGCAGGGTAGCCAGTACCGGTTGGAAACCATTCAGCTCCGTAGCCCGGTGATTCACCAGGTCGCCCGCAAATACCATCAGATCTGCCTCTTGCGCGTTGATCAGGTCTACCATCCGTTCCACAGCAGACAAATTGCCGGCAAAGCTGCCGATGTGTATATCCGTCAGCAACGCAATGCGGTATCCGTCAAATCCGTCCGGCAGGCGCGGAGAGCAGAACGTCTGCTCTTTGACGCGGAACCGGAACTTACCTACGGTGGCTCCGTAGAGTATCATTCCCGCCGTAAGCAGCGCACCCAGCAGTCCGATAGTCACAAAAGGAGCTTTGGGCCAGTGCAGGAAGTAGTTGAAGGGGAGTCCCAGCAGAGAACAGAGCATAAAGATCACCTTAGGGAAGGCACAGATGAATACAACCAGCATAAACCAGCCTACCGCCCGGGATTGCCGGTCTACCACGTCGCTGCCCGCCAGGAAGCAGACATAGATCAGCCCCATCAGCAGCAGGGCACTCGGAATCCAGTAGCAGAGTTTCCACACAGGAGAGATCATCAGTCGCACAATGAACATCCGATAGATATAGATATCGGGAATGAGCATCAGCAGCGACAAGAAAATAAACATGCGTTGCATCATGAGTAGTATCGTTTTTTCATACAAAAATCTCCCCCGCTGTCCAGCGGAGAAGATTTTTTTGTTAGAGAGAATTTAAAAAAAACAGGGTTTAAGTAAATAGGAATGAAATTTCTCCATAAATATACAAACCTTTTCGGTAAAGCCTGCGGAGATACATTCGGTTTTTAACAGGCTAAACAGTTATTTATTATTAATTTCGTTAATCTCACGTATTTCGTCCAGGTTCTTTTTGATTTCCCGGATGCGGTTGATCAGGAATTTGCGCTGTACCCAGAAACCCAGACCGATGGCTGATATCCAGATCACAAAGAAAGCGATAAGCATTCCTATGCTTTCTTCCCAGACATGGCGGGAGATGAACTGACCGACCGCCACACACAGGATAAGAGGTACAACAGCAAACTGTTCCCGGATGGCCCAGGTATGCAGGCGATTGACGCGGGTCACTATTTCTACCAGCGACATTTCCTCTATGCGGGTCTGGCGTAGGTAACGAAGGGTGTAGAGATCCCAGCCAATAGCCGGTATAGCGATTATAATAACAATTACATAGTGCAGATTGTTTGACAAACCGGTATAAAAAACCCCTGCTGTCACCAGTAAAATAAGCAGGCTGGTGAAGACGATCATTTTACGCGAAAGCGTCTCGAAGGCACGTATCTTGCCGGATGTATGGCGCATGAGCCCGCGTATCTCCCCTTCCCGGACAAGTTCCTTGTCTTCCAGATGCTCATCTAATTTGCGCCAGGATTGTTTCAGTTCATCCAGTTCCATATCTTATTCCTCCTTTTTCATGTTACGTAATTTCTGTTTGATGCGGTTGAGTTTGGTGGCCACGTTGGTCACGCTCAGTCCGGTGATCTCCGCAATCTCTTCGTAGCTCTTCTCTTCCAGGTAGAGCAGAATGATAGACTTGTCTAATTGCCCCAGCTGATTGATAAGTCTGTAGAGTTCGCGAAGCATGCTCTGCAATTCATCGTCCTCCGCCACCCGGTCGGTGTCCCAGGTAAGGGTCACCAGTTCCGGTAGGTTCTTCTCCTTGCGCATGAAGCTGATGCAGGTATTCAGCGCGATCCTGTATATCCAGGTAGAGATCTTACATTCTCCGCGGAATTTCGGAAAAGCTTTCCACAGATTGATCACTACCTCCTGATACAGATCGTTGAGGGAAGCGTTGCGGGTGGTATACAGATAGCAGACCTTATAAATCACCTTGTCGTACGCGCGGACCACCGCGAGGAACTCCTTTGCTATATGTTCGTGTGGGGTTTGCATCAGATTTAGTTTCTCGATACTGTTAGTCGGGCAAAGCAAATAAAAAATCACGCAGGTACGAAATTTTTTTTAAAGAAAAGAATAAAAAGCCAGTTAGTAGGTAAAACGGCCTCTGAAAAAAATGCCTCGTATCACTACGAGGCATTCTGCATAATAAATACTGTTCTTAAATTAACATTGTGTATGGGGGAACAATGCTATTGTTCTCCAACAATTATGATTTGTTGAAGTCCTTCGGCCTGCATCACGCAGCCCTCATGGATGATAATTATTTACACTGCAAACTTACGAAAAAAAATAGATATGTAAGGTGATGAAAAGGAAAATATTTAAAATAATTTTTCTAAATTAATGTTTTAAATGCTTTATAATTGCGCAAAGTGTGAACAAAAACCGGGGTCTGACACGCTCTCACCTTGGTGTGGATAGAGAATTGTTACATGCTCCGGTAGGATATAAAACTTGCAAAATAGCTGTTTATCCGTCAGAATATAAAAGAGTTGTGATTATATTTTCTAACAACGTCCTGGCCCGTGACGATCTCCTGTGTACTTCCCATTTGTCAAAAGAAGCCAGGAAGCATGCAGAAAACGGAATGTGTTATTTTACGGAGGTTGTTTTCAGTAGATATTCGTTAAAAGATTTAAGATGGCAGGATCTACGAACCAACGGTCGACGAAGTCAATTCCGATTGAAATTACTTTTGTTTGATTGGATAGGTTTTCTCTTTCTTCTTTTGTTCTTATGTTCTTTTGTTCTTTTGTCTGTTTATGTGTGTTTATCAGACAGAAGAACAAAAGAACAGATAAGAAAAGGAATATGTGTATTACGGAGACGCAACTATGGAGACGCAAGTATGGAGACGCAAGTATGGAGACGCAAGTATGGAGACGCAAGTATGCGTCTCTACAGGTAGATGCTATCGGTAATTAGAGTAGGTGTAATTTCAATTGTAAATTGTAAATCGTCCAATCGTCAGTCAATTCAGGTTTGCCGCCAGGAACTTCCGCAACTGTTCCGCCGGAATTCCTCTGCGGCGCGCATAGTCCTGAAACTGATCTTCCCCGATTCTCCCTACGGAAAAGTAGCGGGCTGCGGGGTGGGCAAACATCAGTCCGCACACCGAAGCATGCGGGTGCATGGCTCCGTTGTCTGTCAGGGTGATGCCGATCTGTTTCATATCCAGCAGTTGATCTAAGAGGAAGTTGACCGACTGGTCGGGCAGCGAAGGATATCCCACTGCCGGGCGTATGCCCTGGAATTTCTCCAGCAGCAGGTCTGCCAGGGGCAGATCTTCCCGGGGAGCATATCCCCAGGCCTCTTTGTGTACATATTCGTGCATCTTTTCCGTGGCAGCCTCTGCCAGTCTGTCGGCTAAGGTCTGTACCAGCAAGTGTTGATAAGGATCGTGGGCATACATCTGCTCCATAGCTATGTCCACACTGGAAGCAAATGCCCCTACGGTATCCGGGATACCTGCAGACAGCGGACGCACAAAGTCGCTCAGGCAAAGATAAGGTTCGCCCTCTTTCCGGACCGTCTGTTGCCGGAGCAGAGGCAAGCGTATGCCGTCGAGCAGCAGATCGTCTCCATCTGCCTGCGCCCTGCACAGGCGGAACACGCTACGCACCCGGAACTCTCTGTCGAGCCCGTCCAGCATCCGGTGCGCCTCTTTGTACAACTGCATCGCTTCCGCCGCTTTGGCACGCTCTTCCTCCGGAAACGCTGCCAGCCACGAAGCCCGGCAGCCGTCGCAACCGTGTATCTGGCTGATGCCCGCGAAGCGGGGCTGGAAGCCCCAGGCATGGAAAAAATAGATCCAGTTGATGTACGGACTGACTTCGTGTATGTGATAAGTCAAAAGCATAGGTCAGTCAGAGTTAAGAAAAACAAAGTTCCTGTCCGCGCACAGCATCCTCTACCTGAGCATCGGTATATACCAGCTGTCCGTTCACAAACGTCTTTTCCACCCTCCAGTGGAGCGTCTGTCCCTCCAGCGGACTCCATCCGCACTTGCTCAGGACATCCTGCGCACCCACCGTCCATCCGGCATCGGGGCGCACCAGCACCAGATCGGCCTGATAGCCTCTCCGCAGAAATCCGCGCTTGCCTATCCCGTACAGGCGGGCAGGGGCGTGGCACATCTTTTCTACCATCTCTTCTACGGTAAACACCTCCTGCCGGGTCAGTTCCAGCATGCTCACCAGGGAGAATTGCACCATGGGCATACCCGATACCGCTTTCAACGCCCCTCCCTGCTTCTCTGCCAGCAGGTGGGGAGCATGGTCGGTAGCAATCACGTCGATGCGTCCGGAGCGCACGGCCGCGCGCAACGCCTCCCGGTCCGCGGCCCTCTTGATGGCCGGGTTGCACTTGATACGGGTACCGTACCGGGCATAGTCTTCCTCCGTATAGAGCAGGTGAGGGATACACGCCTCGGCCGTGATCCGTTTGCCGGCCAGCGGCTTCTCATCCAGCAGCTCCAGTTCGCGGGCCGTAGACACGTGCAGCAGGTGCAGGCGTGCCCCGGTCTGCTGTGCCAGGTCCACGGCAAGTGCCGAAGACGCGTAGCAGGCCTCTTCCGAACGGATCAGCGGGTGATATTCCAGCGGCAGATCATTGTCCCGTCCCGCTTCGGCCAGGTATTTCTCCGTATTCTGCCGGATGATCTCCTGACTTTCGCAATGCGCGGCAATGAGCAGGTCGGTACCGGAAAAGATACGCGTAAGGCTCTCCCGGCGATCTACCAGCATATCTCCGGTGCTGGAACCCATGAACAGCTTGATGCCGCATACACGGCTGGCATCCAGCCGCGGAAAGTCTGTATAATTGTCGTTGGTAGCTCCGAAGTAGCACGAATAGTTCACCCTGCATTCCGCCGCCATCCGCTGCATTTTCTCTTCCCACGCCTCCGGCGTGGTAGTCTGTGGCACGGTATTGGGCATATCCATCACCGAGGTCACCCCTCCGGCCGCCGCCGCCCGGCTTTCGCTGCGGATGTCCGCTTTCTGTGTGAGTCCCGGGTCGCGGAAGTGTACATGATCATCTATCACACCCGGCAGCAGCAGACACCCGGTAGCGTCTATCCGCTGGTCGTACGCTTCGGAAGGGCTTTCCCCTTCCCGGAAGATCTCCGCGATCTGCTCTCCGCAGATCCCTACCGAGCCGCGCAGGCGCATGCCTTCATTGACTAACGTGGCATTTTCTATCAGGATACGTTTCATAATTGTTTCTGTGGGTAGGTGTGGAAGAAGCTGTGCAGCTTCAGCCTGATCACGCCAAAGACAGCCTCCCCGAAGATGCTGGTATTCATTTTGGAAGTCCCCAGTTCCCGGTTGATAAAGATCACCGGGATCTCCACCAGGCGGAATCCGCATTTGTAGGCGGTAAACTTCATCTCTATCTGGAAAGCATACCCCTTGAAGCGGATACTATCCAGATCCATGGTCTCCAGCACCTGGCGGCGGTAGCATTTGAATCCCGCCGTGGTGTCGTGTACGGGCAGTCCGGTGATCAGGCGCACGTATTTCGAGGCGAAGTACGACATCAATACCCGGCCCATGGGCCAGTTCACCACATTCACCCCGCTCACGTACCGCGAACCGATAGCCAGGTCGGCCCCGTCGTGCGCGCACGCGTTGTAGAGACGCGGCAGGTCGTGCGGGTTGTGACTGAAGTCGGCATCCATCTCAAAGATATACGCGTAGTCGCGGGCCAGCGCCCATTTGAATCCGGCTATATAGGCAGTACCCAGACCAAGTTTGCCCTGGCGCTCTATCATAAAAAGCCGTTCGGGAAACTCCTTCTGAAGTTCCTTCACAATAGCGGCGGTGCCGTCGGGCGAGCCGTCTTCGATCACAAGGATATGGAATATCTTATCCAGCCCGAAAACCGCGCGGATGATGTTTGCTATATTTTCCCGTTCGTTGTAGGTCGGGATGATGACAATACTGTCGGATCTGTACATAAAGAAGAATTTACGATTTACGGATTTACGATTTGAATTACCTGCATGGATCCGGGATCTATGTATCGGATGTCATCCACCTGTAGAGACGCATAGTTGCGTCTCCGCGATATACATATCCGTGAAGGTATGTCTTACTCTGTGTATGTTGCCCATCCGGTACGGCGTATATTCCCGAAAAACAAATGTTTCCATCTGGCAGACGACTTCATCCGGCACGCCTTTTTGTTGGACCTGCACCGCGGAGACGCATTACATTGTTGTTGGACCTGCACCGCGGAGACGCAAATATGGAGACGCAAATAGGGAGACGCAAATATGCGTCTCTACAGGTAGATGCTATCGATCGTCTGGGTATTTGTCATTTCAATCGTAATTCTCAGGTAATTGTTAAGAACAAATGTAGTGCTTTTCTTGTAGTTACAAAAGATTGTATACGAAAACTAAGTATTATTTAGTAATTTTGCATCCGGTTTTATTTCTTAAAAACGTCGCATCTATGACCCTTACCGAGCTTCGGCAGCTATATCGCACTCATCCTCAGATAGAGGCTGTCTCTTCACTTCTCCGGGATACCGCCAACCGTCATATCTATTGCGGAGGCCTCACCGCCTCCTCTGCCTCTTTTTTTGCTTCGCTGTGGACAGGCAGCACAGAGGCCCCTTTTGTCTTTATCCTCAACGACCTGGAAGAGGCCGGATATTTTTATCACGACCTTACCCAGGTGCTGGGAACGGAGCAGGTACTGTTTTTCCCCTCTTCTTTCCGCCGGGCGGTGAAGTACGGGCAGAAAGACCCCGCCAACGAGGTGCTGCGTACCGAGGTACTGAGCCGGGTACGCAAGGGAGAGCCGGGACTCACGGTGGTCACCTATCCCGATGCACTGGCCGAGAAGGTGGTCTCTGCCGGTGAACTGGACCAGCACACCCTTCAGGTGCGCGCGGGGATGCGGGTAGATATGGACTTTATCACGCAGGTACTGCGCAGCTACGGCTTTGAGTATGTGGAGTATGTCTACGAACCGGGGCAGTATGCGCTCCGCGGCAGTATCATAGACGTGTTCTCTTTCTCTTCGGAGTATCCCTACCGCATCGACTTTTTCGGCGATGAGGTGGAAACGATCCGTACCTTTGATGTAGAGAACCAGCTCTCGCGCGAGCGTCGGGAGAACATCTCCATCGTGCCGGACCTCACGGCCGGAAGCGGTGCGCAGACCTCTTTCTTAGAATTTATCCCCGCAGAGAGCATACTGGCCCTGCGCGATTTCTCCTGGGTGCGGGAGCGCATCCAGGCGGTGAGCGAAGAGACGCTGGTCCCGCAGGCCATCGCTGCCCGCCAGGAGTCGGAGCAGAGTGTGGCCAGCTTAGAAGGGAAGCTGATAGATGGCGAACAGTTCGCGCGCAAAGCCCTGGAGTTCAAGCGGATGGAGTTCGGCAACAGGCCCACCGGCACGCCGGAGGCTACGGTCACCTTCCGTACCGCGGCGCAGCCTATCTTCCACAAGAACTTCGACCTGGTGACCTCCTCTTTCCGGGAGTTCCTGGCGCAGGGATATACCCTCTTTATCTGTAGCGACAGCAGCAAGCAGACAGACCGCATCCGGGCTATTTTCGAAGACCGCGGAGACGATCTGCCTTTCACGGCGGTAGAGAAGACCCTGCACGCGGGGTTCACCGATCATACGGCCCGTCGTTGCATCTTCACCGATCATCAGCTCTTCGACCGGTTCCACAAATACAGCCTTAAGAGTGACAAGGCCCGGTCGGGAAAGGTGGCTCTGTCGCTCAAAGAGCTCAACCAGTTCACCCCCGGAGACTATGTGGTGCACGTAGATCACGGGGTAGGGCGGTTTGCCGGACTGGTGCGTATACCCAACGGCAACACCACCCAGGAGGTGATCAAACTGGTCTATCAGAACGAAGACATTGTGTTTGTTTCTATCCATTCGCTGCATAAGGTCTCCAAATACAAAGGCAAGGAAGGCGAGGCACCGCGCCTCAATAAACTGGGCACCGGAGCCTGGGAGAAGCTCAAGGACCGGACCAAGAGCAAGATCAAGGACATCGCGCGCGACCTCATCCGCCTCTATTCCCGGCGGCGGGAGGAGAAGGGGTTTGCCTTCAGTCCCGATAGTTTCCTGCAACACGAGCTGGAGGCCTCTTTCATGTACGAGGATACACCGGACCAGAGCAAATCTACCACGGAGGTGAAGCAGGACATGGAGCGCGACATTCCGATGGACCGCCTGGTGTGCGGCGATGTGGGCTTCGGAAAGACCGAGGTGGCTATCCGCGCAGCTTTCAAAGCCGTGGCAGACAACAAACAGGTGGCGGTGCTGGTGCCTACCACCGTGCTGGCCTATCAGCATTACCAGACCTTCCGCGATCGGCTGAAAGATTTTCCCTGCCGGGTAGAGTACCTGAGCCGGGCACGTACGGCCACGCAGACCCGGGCGGTGCTCAGGGGATTGAAGGAAGGTGAGGTGAATATCCTGATCGGCACGCACCGCATCCTGGGCAAGGATGTGGAGTTCAAAGACCTGGGACTGCTGATCATCGACGAGGAGCAGAAATTCGGTGTGGCGGTCAAGGAGAAACTGCGCCAGATGAAGGTGAATGTGGATACGCTCACCCTCACGGCTACTCCCATACCGCGTACGTTGCAGTTTTCGCTCCTGGGGGCGCGCGACCTGAGTGTGATGTCTACCCCTCCGCCCAACCGCTACCCGATACAGACGGAGGTACATACCTTCAATGAGGAGGTGATCACGGAGGCCATCAACTTCGAGATGAGCCGCAACGGACAGGTCTTTTTCGTGAACAACCGCGTGGCCAACCTGCCGGAACTGAAGGCGATGATCATGCGGCATATCCCGGACTGCCGGGTGGCCATCGGTCACGGACAGATGGAGCCGGCGGAGCTGGAGAAGGTAATCCTGGGGTTTGTGAATTACGACTACGATGTGCTATTGGCTACTACCATCATCGAGAGTGGTATCGACATACCCAATGCCAATACGATCATCATCAACCAGGCGCAGAATTTCGGTCTGAGCGACCTGCATCAGATGCGGGGCCGGGTAGGGCGCAGCAACAAAAAGGCGTTCTGTTACCTGCTGGCACCCACGCTCAGCAGCCTCACCCCCGAGGCGCGCCGCCGCCTGCAGGCGATTGAGAATTTCAGCGACCTGGGCAGCGGGATACACATTGCCATGCAGGACCTGGATATCCGTGGAGCGGGCAATATGCTGGGAGCGGAGCAGAGCGGATTCATTGCCGACCTGGGCTACGAGACCTACCAGAAGATACTTACGGAGGCGGTGCGGGAACTGAAGAACGAGGAGTTTGCCGATCTGTATGCCGAAGAGATCAGTGCCGACGGTACCATCAGTGGCGAACAGTTTGTGGAGGAGTCGCAGGTGGAGAGCGACCTGGAACTCCTGTTGCCGGCCAGCTATGTGACGGGCAGCAGCGAGCGGATGCTGCTCTACCGCGAACTGGACAAGCTGACCCTGGACCGGGATGTGCAGGCGTTCCGCGACCGGCTGGAAGACCGCTTCGGCCCGGTGCCGCCGGAGACGGAGGAGCTGCTGCGCATTGTGCCCCTGCGCCAGATAGCGGCCCGGCTGGGGGTAGAGAAGGTATTCCTGAAAGGGGGACGCATGACGCTTTTCTTTGTTTCCAATCCGCAGAGTCCTTTCTATCAGAGTGTGGCTTTCGGCAAGATCATAGATTACATGATGCTCTATCCCCGCCGGTGCGATCTGCGCGAGCAGAACGGCAGACGCAGCATGGTGATCAAGGAGGTACCCAATGTGGAGACGGCTGTGTATATTCTACAGGAGATGGTAGGGTTGCCGGCAAAGCAGGGGTAAGGGAGAGGTTGTGCGGAATCCGGATGAGGTGTAAGTACGTTTTTGTTTCCGGTGAGAGGTGATAACTGTTTTTTGTAGAGATTTATTTGTGCGGAAATTGTGCTGGGGAAGGCAGGTAAAGTAGTCTGGTCTGTTTGTCCGGAGCAAAAAAATGTGTCTGCATAGTGCCACTAAAAGTGCAAAAGTGCCATTAAGGCACAAAATAGATACAGAAAGGGGTGTGGTAAATGGTATTTATCTGATTATTATGTGGTTGTATTTAAGGTTGCTTTTTCGTGAATGTTTATTTACTCGTTGGAAAGTGTACAGGTTGTTCAGAGGCATTTTAGAGAAAGGAAACCAGAGTTTGATTGTTTCTGATGTGTTGGTTTGTATATATTTCTGTGTGTTTATATCGTGACTCCGATGTGAAGATTCTGTATGCGAAATTCCTGCGTTCTTTTATAAAACATGTTTTTTAATAGAGAGTTTTATATCAGTTTTGGTAACTATTTCCTATCTTTGCAGTACCCAATACAATTAAATAATAATAAATCTACGATTGCTGCAATGATGAAAACATCAGGTAATTTAAAGATATGGAGGTGGGCATACGGGTGTAAGTCCCGGGACCTTACTAAGCAGCAATGTTTAGTTGTGTTGGGCGTGACCCACCTCTTCTTTATTCATTTTCAAAACTTTTTAGTATGCTCAACACAAAAAAGGTCAAAAAAAGCCACTCAAAGCCAAAGTATTAAAGATCAAAAACTCAAAGGAAAGTCTGCATCTCAGACGACTTACCGTCTCTTCCCAGAGCGTAGCTAACAAACAGAGTAGCAACGGACTCAAATCCATTCCTTTTCTGCGGTTGATGGGAGTATGGCTGGATCAGGCCGGATTTCCCATAAACAGTCAGGTAGACGTGATCGTAGACAACAATTTGCTTATTATCAAACCTGCGGATTCATAAAGGATCAAACCCGCCCTTACAGATGTCTGCAAGGGCGGGTTTAGTTTACTATGTTGTTTCGCTTCCTGAAATCCTACATAGAACAGACCATTTATATGAGCACTTTAAAGAATTACTCCAACAGGTGTCCGGCTACGTGGTTGTTGGTGATGTAGCGGATAAAGTAAATCTCATCTTCCGGATGATAGGTAAAAAAGAAGTACCATGTGGTGCGCTTGTTTTTGGGATAAGATACGTACCACAGGTCTTTACCATACCGGGAAAAATGAGCTGGAGATTTGTGTTTTTGTTTGATGTGGATGGTAGATTCCATTTCTTTTATCAACTCATGAACATACCCGCGGGCAGAAACTTTAAATCCAAAATAGTTGTTGAAATAAAGTGTTTCAACAAGTTCCCAAAGATATATTCTAACGGCTTTGGTATAAAGAATTATCATTTACCGGGAAGTTTATCAATTTTATCAAATATATATTCCAGTAATTCATCTCCGGTGATAGCGTCTTTCAACTCTTCTTCCGTCAGTGGGGGGGAGTAGATCCTTTCTGTTTCAATATTATATTCGTATTCCATTGCCGGTTCGTTTACCATATTCTTTTCAGCATCTTCCTCCTGAGGTAGGTTGTATCTCTTTTTCATCCGTTCAACTGTTAGATTCGTACAGTTGCAAAGATAGTATT